>DAOWCC010000088.1 GCA_030639665.1 Elusimicrobiota bacterium
CCAGTGATTCTATAGAAAAGGATAATAAATTTTATTTGAACGCTAAGGGGATGATAGAACTTACAAGCGTGGATCCCGTAATCAATAATGTTGCATCAGGGCTTGAAGGTATATATTACAGAATAGATGCAAATCCTGAAAATAAATATATATCCGCTTTCAGTTTGATTGAGGGAATAAGAATTTTAAATTACAGCGCTAAAGACAATGTAAGTAATAGCGAAGTTATAAAATCCACTACTATATATGTTGATGGAAACGCTCCGGTTAGTGTTTTAAGCCTGTCGGGTGACCAATATAAAGATACTAAGCAATATGTTAGTGACAGGACGGATATTATTATAACAGCGGAAGATCCGGTTGTAAATAATGTTGCCGTGGGAATTAAAGAAACCAGGTATTCAATAGATGGAAATTCATTTAGCGATTATTCTTCCTTTAAATTAAACACAGAAGGTAAAAGGATTGTTTCGTTCTATTCCAATGATTATGTAAATAATGAGGAAGAAATAAAAACATCCGAATTATGGGTGGATAAGACAAAACCCATTACCGAGTTGACAGTAACTGGAGTTAGTTATTCAATGGCTGGCGACAGCAAAATTTATATAACCAAGGATTCCGGTATAGTCTTAACATCAGTTGATTCGATAAGCAGTTCTACCGCGTCAGGAATATTGCTGACAAAATACAGAATAGACGGCGGAAATTGGCAGCTTTATAGCGGAAGTTTTACCATAACTTCCGAGGGGTTGCATGCGGTTGATTACTATGCCATTGATAAGGTTCAAAATATTGAAGGAATAATTACGCAAAGCATTATAGTGGATAATACCGCGCCGATAAGTTCAATAAGTTTGGGTGAGCCGAAATTTGAAGCATTCGGATTGCCTGTGATAACACCGAATACATCCATAACAATAACGGCATATGACCCCGTTATAAACGAAACGGCAAGCGGTGTTAACAGTGTTTTATACGAAATAGTAAACGCAAGTACTTCATTGAGCACGCCAATAGCTTCATATACTGAGTCTTTTAAAATAACCGAACAAGGAACTTTCATCATAAAATATTGGTCTAAGGATAATGTAGAAAATATAGAAATTCCAAAAGAAATAAAAATTGCGGTTAGCTCATTTGAACTTAATGCCCTATCATCAGTTAATGGTATTAAAATGAACGGAACGGCGGAAATAGCCGGCAAAGTGGAAAGTAATGAAACAATTTCACTTAATGGCAATACCAATATATATGGCGATGTTGCGGCATATGAAGTAAAGCTTAAGGGGAAAGCCGAAATAAGCGGTCAAACTACAGAAGGTGTTAGGCCTTTGAATCCCGAGTCTCTATTATTGGGCGACATTATTGAAATAGCCGAAAACATGAATAATAATTCGCTGATACCAGAAAAATATTTGGATGAAAATGGATATTTAAAAGTTACTGATAATAGCGAATTCACCTTATCCACTGGAATATATGTTTTCAATTCCATTGAAATAATCGGAAATTCCAAGGTTATTGCTGATGGAGCGGTAAACATATTGCTTAAAGGTGATTTAAAAGTCAGCGGTTCAAGCATGATAAATGAAAGTGGGTTTGCTAGAAATCTAAATATATTCATGAGCACTGCAAGTGAAATAATGGTAACTGGTTCAAGCGGTTTGAATGCTTATGTTTATGCGCCTAAATCCGAAATAAAACTTACGGGAAATTCTTTATTTGGCGGACATTATTTTGTTTCAAGTGTTGATATAAGTGGTGAATCAAATATAATCAAATCAGGCGAAGAATTGCCCGAACTTGAGATAAAATCAAAAGACAAGAAAAAGTTCGTAAGTTCGTTTTTAGCTCAAACTACCGATACATTCGGCATAGCGGGTGTAAATCCTGAGTTCACACTTCGTGAAATTTATGTATTCCCAAATCCTTCTTTAAGAGGTCAAAAACCGACATTCCATATAGAGGTCGGCATAGCCGATAGCGTGAAGATAACTATTTATACCGTATCAGGCAGATTCGCGCATAATCATATAATGACGGGCATACCGATAACATTAGATGACGGTAATGGCTTGGATTATGCTTATGAATATACATGGAGTGATAATATACCAAGCGGTGTTTACTTCTACTATATAGAAGCGAAGAAATCAGGTCGAACGCTTAAAAAGACGGGAAAATTCGCGGTGGTTAGATAGAGTGGGGGATTTATGAAAATTCCAAAGATAGATACTATAAACAAAATAATTCGTGCGTTAAACAGACCATGGGTTTTAATTTTAGGTATAGGATTTCTATGTATACCAACCACTAAAATGACTGAAGCTTTGGAAACAGGCGCCGAATTCTTAAAAATAGATACCGACGCCAGAATAGTGTCTATGGGTTCAACTTTTGCCGCCAGCGCCGAAGGCGTAAATTCAATGATGTATAATCCCGCCATGATGAGCACTATTAAAAACACTGAATTCGGATTCAGCCATACAAAATGGCTATTGGATTCAAGTCATAACTTTATAGGCTTTGCCATGCCACTGAAGAGTCTAAGAGTCGGGGAGTCAGAGAGTCGGGGAGTTAGCGGGAATCCATTTATTTTAGGACTTGGCATAACAAGACTTACAACCGGTTCCATAGAATCAAGAAGCGCGGATAGAAGCAGAACAGGAACCTATCAAGCTTCCGACCAATTAATATCAATAGCCGGAGCTAAGAAAATAAATAATACAAGATTAGGCGCGAGCGTAAAATATGTTGAAAGCTCAATCGCCGGAGAAAAAGCAAGTTCAATAGCCGTTGATTTTGGTTTAAGCAGGCAATTAAAAAGCCTGCCCTTAATGATTGGTTTATCAGTTCAAAACTTTGGTAAATCAATGAAATTTATAAACCAGGAAGACCCTCTGCCCTTAAAAGTAACCATGGGAGCCTTAGTCGGTATAATACCGGGATTTAATATGGCCTTTGATATACAAAGAGCCATATACGATAAGCAAACAACATTTAATCTTGGAACAGAGTATTCGGTATTTCCCGGATTCGCTTTAAGAAGCGGTTATATGATGCAAGGGGCAAGCAATGAAGGCGGCATAGGAACAGGACTTAATATGGGCGCTGGATTTAAAATGATGGGCACGCAAATAGATTATGCGGTAACGCCATTCGGAGAATTGGGCAATGCCCAAAGAATAACGGTTAAAAGAAAGTTTTAAAGTTTAAGGAAAAGAATTCGCGGAATGTTTTTGCGTTCTTTGCGCGTTAGAATTTAAAGGCGGCGGATATTCTATGAACATTTCCAAGTTCGCCATAAGGCGAGAAAGCATAGTCCAGTGAATATTCTTTATAGCTTATGCCCGTTCCAAGTGTTACATTTCTAAATCCCTCAAAATCAAATAAGGCTCTTGTATTAAAACCGGAACGCAGGGACACAATGGTGTCTTTGGTGAAATTAATATTTATTTCATTGCCCATGGAAAGATAGGGATAATTATCTTTGGGCGCCGTTATGTCGGCTGTAATAATAAAATGTTTGGAAAGTTCCGTCGCGGTGCCGAATCGAAATATTGTCGGCAGAGGGTATTCATATTTATCAAATCTGAGCGTGCCCATCATATTTTGAAGAACCATGGCCATGCGAAAGCGATTATCGAACATATAGGGAAAGTTAATGCCCACATCGGCGGAGACGGTGGTATCCGATCCGATGATTGACGAGCGTATTAATTTTCCATTGGCGCCGAGAACAAATCTTTGTTCGGGGTCTTTATTGTAGCCTGTGATATTACAGGCAAAGCCCACGCTTAAAGCTATATCATAGGGGCGGAAAGAGCCGATATCAATTCCCGAAGAGTCGGTTTGTTTTATTGAGCCGGCGTTTAAATATTGAATTGAAAATCCCCAGGCTCCGACATCTCCCGCGTTTTGCGCGTAGGCGATGTAATCATAGGACATATCGGCAAGATACGGCATATGCATCATAACAAGGGATTGTTTTTTTATTTTTATTAAACCCGCCGTATTCCAGAAAATGGCGTCGGCATCATCGGCCATGGCGGTATAAGCTTCTCCCATCGCGGTTGCTCTGGCGCCAACCGCTATTTTCAAAAATTGAGCGCTATGTGTTCCTACGGAGGCGCTGTCAAAACCGTCGGCGAAAAGATTGTGATTTCCGGCAATTAGCAATAAGCACGCGATAATTACTCTGCCGCCCACGCGCCTTAAAAAGGTTGTTTGCGCCTGTCGCCTGTCGCCTGTCGCCTGTTGCGCTGTCGCGCTTTTTGTCTTCATCTTTCTATCGCCACTTTAAACATTTTTTTTGTTTTGCCGTCCGAAGTCTGTATAAGAACCAAATATACTCCGCTTGCCACTTTACGGTTGCTTTTGTTTAAGCCTTCCCAATATGCCGTTCCATCCGTCCCTGTTTTTATTTTTTTAACAAATTCGCCCAATAGGGTGTAAATTTTAATTTTTGCCGAGGGGGGAAGATTTGTGAAGTGCATAACATCGGTTACGCTTGAAGGCTGATAAGGGTTGGGATAAATGTTTACATTTTTTAATGATTCTCCGGGGGTTATTTCCATTATTTGAAATGTGGACAAATGCCAGGTTTGAGCCGTGACTTTATTATTAAGAGTATCCGATACCGAAGGCAGAGGCACCCAGACATTATTTATGTCGTCATAAAGGGCTATAATCAATCTGCTTCTGTCCATGCCGGCCAGACGGGAATCATTGTTTTTATAGGGAATAGTGAGGGTAAGAGGTTTAAGCAAAAGCATCGACGGCTCTTGAACTATATTCATGCCGATGCCGGTTTCCGTTAAAGAGGCTACCTCGCTTACCGGAGAGGCAAATGTTGTTAGCGGTTCAATGGTAATTATGGTGGAACCGCCGAAAGAATCGGCGGGCGCGAAAACCAATATATCTCCGTAAGATGTTTCAAGAGTTATAGTGCTGTCGGCATTGTAAATGGCATTGCCGTCAATACTGGCGAAAGTCATGGTGGAACCTATGTCGATGAAAGCGGTTTTTATCTGAGTTTGACCTTCCGCTTGCATTCTCGCCCAGTAGGTGGTGTTTGTTAAAAGGTTCCCGAATTGTAAGTTTGTGTCGGTGGTTGCTCCGGAAGCGGTTATAACCGAATAATCGTTTTTGCTTGAAATTTCAATATTATAAACGGTAAACAAGGAGTTCCCGTTTGTTTGCCAATTGACCGTGAATCCGTCATACATAAAATTTGTGAATGTTTCGGCGGATGGAACCGCGTATGGCGTAGTGGGATAAGTCAGCGCCGTTGAAAGAGATGTTGTGGGAGTGGGAACACCGGTGTGATTATAAGCGGAGACTCTCAATTGATATGAAGTATTGGGAATCAAAGATTCAAAATGAGCCGAAGTGTTGAATGTTACCGAAGATAAAATGGGCTCGCCAAAAGATGAATCGGATGATATTTCCGCGATATAGAGAGTGCTGTCTAAAGGATTATCCCCGCGTCCCCATACGAGAGTTGCTGAAGATATTCCCAAATCCGTAAAATTATCGTAAACCGGATTATAAGCCAATGTTGCCATCGCGCTGAATTCAAGCGGGCCGGTGGGAACATTAAATCTGTTAAAAGAGGTAACTCTCGAATAGTGGGTCGTATTTGGTGTAAGTCCTGAAAATTCCGCGAAGCCGTTTTTTGTTGAAGATGAAGCGAATGGAGCCGAATAATCCGAATTAAGAGATATTTCCGCCAGATATAAAGTATCGGCGGGATTTGAATTTATATCCCAGTTTAATGTCATGCTGTCTTTGGTTAAATCATAATTCTGTTGAATCGGAATATTGGCAAGGGTGGCTGTGGTGGGAGCTTGAATATAGTTTTTTTCATTATCCCAATTAATCGCGCCTATTCTAAAAAAATAAGTGGTGTTTGCCGAAAGATTTTCTATGGATAATCTGTCAACGGAAATTACCGAGGTTTGAGATGAATATAAAATGGCGCTGAAGTCAGGATGAACGGAGGATTCAAGTATATAACTTTCGGCTATATCTTTATCGTCCGGCCCCGCGAGAGGCGTCCAACTTATCGTTATGCTTGAATAAAAAACACTAGCCAAAGCCGGCGCTGAAACGGGCAAACTTAAAGTGGATACTTCTTCGGGAGTTGAGTTGGTATAAACGGTAGCGCCGTTAAATAAAGGCCCGGCTCTAAAATAATATTCAGTATTCGCGTCCAATCCCGTGATCAAAAGTGATGAAGCCGCCGAAACTGCTGTTGAATTTTCAGCCGCAATGACATTAAAGTATTGATAAGTGGAAGCCTGCACCACATAGCCGTCGCAGTCTATGGTTGAAAAAAGGACGGTCGCGTTTGACTGCCCTATGCTTTCAAAAGTTACGGATGAAAGAGGCGGAGGCACTTCGGTTATTACGGAGTCAAGCTGCGTATATATGGGCGTTTGAGCCCAGTTGATAGCGCCAAGTCTAAGATAATAAGTGGTATGAGGCCAAAGTCCGTTTATTGAAAGAGAGTTCACTGTATTTAAAGCTGTTGAGGATGAATAAATTATTCCGGGCGCTGAAAAATCGGCGGTTGAGGCTTGAAGAATATAGCCCTCGGAGGTGTAATTTTGCGGAGATAAGACCAATGGGCTATAGTTGACATTTACGGACACGGAAGAAACATTTGTTGAGGCAAGTTCTTTTGAAAGAGTTAAGGTAAGCGTTACTGTGGATAAAGTTTGGCTGTAATGCGGATCGTTTGCCGTATTCAAAGCGCCCACTCTGAAATAATAAGTGGTATTGGGGTTTAAGTCTGAAAGCGTGAGAGTGCTTTGATTAAGAGCGTAAGTTGTTGAAGAAATTGTTTGAGCGCCTGAAGCGAAATTTGTCGAGGAGGCTTCAAGCGTGTAACCCATGGCCGAGTCTTCAAGCGGCCCGGCGGGAAAAGCCGCCCATCCGAAAGCGGAGACATTTGAAGATACGGAAATTAAGCTAAAGCTATCTGGTTTTTTTGTAAGCGTGGTAAAATTTTCGGAATTATTATAATTGGCCGCGTCATTTTGGTTTAGCGCTCCAAGCTTAAAATAATGCGTCGTATTTCTTTCCAAAGAGGCTAAAGTGGTTGAAGATACTGAGTTATCGTTTGTTGAAAATGAAGTGAGAATGGGTTCATAGATGGGCGAGGTGGTTAATAAAATTGAATAGCCTTCGCTGGTTTCAGCTTGATTGGCGCTTTGAAGCGGAGTCCATTTTATGGTCGCGCTGGTTTCATAATTTAAAAATTCCGTTAATGAAGTATCCATAGCCAATGTGCTGCTGGATATTTCAGATGACGCGGTTGGAATCAAATCAAGATTTAAGGCTTTAATGCGGAAAAAATAAGTTGTGTTCGCGTTTAAATTTCCGATATTTATGGGAGGATAAGGCTCTATGATTGAAAAATTTTCCGTGCTGAAATTGTCGGTTGACACATCAACCATATAATCGGTATATTCGGGATTTCCGTTTATATTCCAATTAATGTTTACGGTCGCCTCGCCGGATGAAATCGCGGTAAAAAAAGTGGAAATAAATGCGGGGCTCAGTGGCGCTCTGGCATAGGTTGTTGTTGATATTTCTTCATAGACGGCCTCAATAGTGTTTTTAATCGCAAAGTAATAAATGATATTCGGGTTTAAATCCGCGTAAGATGTTGAATTCGCGCTAAGGGTTCCCGAAGAAATATATGGCGCAAAAGAAGCGACTGTTGAAATTACCGCCGTATAATTTCCGGTATCCGCGTCCCAGCTGAAATTTGCCGATCCGGTGCTTATGGAAACAGTTACCGGATTAAGATTTGTGGCAAATGAAAAACAGGCAAATGAAAATACCAGCCAAAATGCCGCCAAACAGCTTTTTAATGTGACTTTTACGCGCGGGATGTTCATGTATATAGTTTAGTAAATAATACACTAATGTCAATTAACAATATGTTACAAATAAGAGTCGGGAGTTGATGGTTAGGAGTTTGGGGGTTGGGAGTTTGAGAGTTAAGAGTTGGAGATGTAATCACGAAAGTTTGAAAAGTTGAAAATGGGCCTAATACTATTATATGATAAGTACTGGCGCTGCAGTAAATTTCTTAAAATTCAAAAATTTTGAAGCAATGGAGTGACACATGAAACGGTACAATATCCTTGTCTTAAACCCCGGTTCCACTTCCGATGAAATAAGTTTTTACCAAGGCAGAAAGCTTATTTTTCATAAAACTGTCCGATATACTCCCAAAGATCTCAAGCCTTATGAAGGTGAAAAGATAACCTCGCAATATAAGATGCGGCTCAATCTCGCTTTGGAAACTCTTAAAGAAAACAATGTTTCTCTAAAAGACATAGGCGCGGTTATAGGCAGAGGCGGTCTTATAAAACCCATAGAGAGCGGCGTGTATAAGGTGAACAAAAAATTGCTTGGAGATTTAAAAGCAGGAGTCATGGGCGAGCATTCTTCGAATTTGGGCGGTATAATAGCCGAAAAAATCGCTTCCATGTGCGGAGCGGAATCTTTTATCGCCGATCCGGTTGTGGTTGATGAAATGGCGGATATAGCCAGATATTCCGGCATGCCGGAAAATCCCAGGATTTCAATTTTTCACGCGCTTAATCAAAAAAGAGTCGCCCGTCACGCGGCCCGGCAATTGGGAAAGCAATATGAAGATTGCAATTTGATTGTTGTTCACGGCGGCGGCGGAATTTCAGTCGGCGCCCACACTAAAGGCAAGGTTATAGATGTTAATAATGCCTTGAACGGAGACGGCCCTTTCACGCCTCAAAGAAGCGGCGGAGTTCCCGCCGGCGGTTTGGCCAAGATGTGTTTTTCGGGAAAATATACGGTGAAAGAAATTAATTTAAAATTGAAAGGCAAGGGCGGTCTTGTCGCGTATACCGGAACCTCCGATTTAATAGCGCTTGAAAAATATATTCAAACTGGAGAAATTCTGCCCGATCGAGGTTTGGATAAAAATAAAGTTACGCGGAAAAAAGCGAAGGAAGCGGTTGAAGCCATGACATATCAAATGGCCAAAGAAGTGGGAGCGCTTTCTGTTGTTCTCGGAGGGAAAATTGATGCCATTGTTTTAACCGGCGGTTTGGGTTATGACGAGGTAATAGTGCCGTTTTTTAAGAAAATGGTTTCATGGATTTCCCCGGTATTGGTGTATCCGGGCGGAGATGAAATGTCGGCTTTGCGCATAGCCGCGCAGTCCGCTTTGTCTCATGCAAAAACGGTAAAAGAATATAAATGAAAAAGGCGCTTGGCGCCTTTTTCAAGTCATCCTCCACTACGGCGTCGGCGGACAGGCAAGTCACAAGTCCGCAGGTCATTGGCCCGTTTTCAGAAGCAAAAAACAATAGGTAAGAAGTAGAGGAATCTCCACATTTTTTAACTTAACCTTTACCTCTGCCTTAACCTGCAGTATATGAGAGGATATTAAAATGAAATCCGCCCTTTTTATAACAGTTCGATCTGATTCAAGTAGGTTACCAAACAAAGCATTAAAGGAAATATGAGGACGAACTACAATAGAATTGGTGATTTCACGAGCAAAACAGGTAAG
>DAOWCC010000052.1 GCA_030639665.1 Elusimicrobiota bacterium
CCGGAAAAATCTTCAAATTCATGCCTGTTTATTTTGATTAAATCGGCGTTCAAACTCTCATTTAAAAAATAGCCGCTTATATCAAAAAATATTTTCACGCCTTTTCTCTTTGCCAGAGCCGCCATCTTTTTATAGAAACCTTTTTTTATTCCACGGGGAGAACGGCCGCAAATAACCAAACTTGAATATTTTGAAATAATCGCGTTTAATTTCCTGAAAAATTCAGTTTGAGCCGAAAGGGGAACATCGGGACCATCCTCATTAAAGTCCGTAGTAATTCCTGATTTGTCCGCTATGGAATAGCACATGCGGGATTCTCCGTTTTTATGTCTTATGGGATGAAAAAGAATATTCTCTTTCTCTAAAGAGGCTTCTATCCATTTTCCGGTATAACCGCTCACAAAACCCATTAAATCGCCTTTCACGCCGAGAGTATTTAAAACTCTGGCCACATTTACGCCTTTACCGCCGGCACAAGTCAAAGCTCCGGGAAAACGGAAGATAGTCCCCAACTTGATTTTATCCACACTTACGGTTTTATCAATGGCGAGATTTAGATTTACAATAAGAGCCTTTTTCATAACTTTGTTAGTTTAACATTTTTAAAAAACACTTGTGTATTTTTTACCCCGCGGATTGCTAGATGTAATCCGCGAGATGAAAGAAGTGTTCCATTAGGAACATTACTACTTTTTGAATGTGCTTAGATTTTATTATTTCGCCGATAATCCCGCCTATGGCGGGACGCGTGGAATTGTCGTTTGATGGCCATAGTCCGTGATACCCATCTGCAGATTCCAGAGAAATCTAAGACGCGAGGGCAAGCGGCAGTGGCATAGCCAACCCGGCATAGCCTTAAAATATACGAAGGGGAGACATTTCCCTTAACTCTATCCCCATTGACCAAGAATACAACTGTCTGCTATAGTACTGTTATAGTTTTGAACTATCGTTTGTAACCGAATCATATAAAAAGGAAGGTAATTATGAAATCATTGAAACATCCGTCTATTCGAATCTGCATAACTGGATTATGTCTGTTCGCGCTAACTGTTTCCGGCGCTTTTGCGGGGACAAAAAAAATATCAGCCATAGGCAACCCGGGACAACTAGTCTCGTTTAAGAAAATGTCTATCGACGATAATACAAAGCATTATATTTCGCTGGTTCGCCGCAGCGACACGGATGTTTGTTCAAATGATTTATTCGGAACTCTTAAAGTTGATACTATCGTTTTCTCCGACTATCGCGTGGGAGGAACAGGCACACAAAACGGCTACAGGATTTTCACGCACGCAAGCGGAGATAAAATATTCTTTACCTTTAAGGGAACAACTTCGGTAATAATTAAAAAAGACGGCACAAAAGCCAAGCGATATAAATTCAAAGGAAAGTGGCATTATACCGGCGGAACGGGACAATTTGAAGGTATCACGGGTAAAGGAACATACAAGGGTAAATTGGCCGATAAGGGAGTTGAATTTGATTGGAAAGGCAATTACAAAATTCCATCCGCGAAAAAGTAATAAACCGGGATGAATTATTTAGCGTCATATGTTTTTTTGAAACCCAAATAATTTGTCAAAAAGTATCACGCCATAAGGAGAAATCATTATGACAATGAAGACTAACGCGGCAAAGATAGTAGTGTTTGCATTGGCTGTTTGCTTAAGTTTCGCGACAGGGACGCGGGCATTCTGGGTGGATGAAGGGCAAGATGCCGAAAAGGACACTTTCTCCGCGACAAAACATCACGACGCTCACGCGGGAGAAAATTCATTGCTTACACAATTAAAGCAAGCTAAAGACAAACTCCTTTTTGATATTCCGATTCCATCTCCAAAAAAAATCAAGGAGCGTATTAAAAATTACCTTAATAAATCCACAGAAAACACAAAGTTTGGTATTCTTGAAGATTTGTTTAAGAAAGGATTAAAACCGTCTAAGGAAGATATGACAGGTTGGTATTCCGGCAAATGGTGCTCAAGTGATAATCCGGATATAGAAAAAGGGTCCATATTTATAGGACAACACGAAGGCGATACAGGCAAGGAGAAACTTTTTAAAGTAGGTGTTCATTACTGCTGTATAGCTCCGCATCTTTCTTGCGATAATCTTACTCCCAAACGAATAAACTATTATTCAGAACTTACATTGCTAAGACATGAACCCGAATCGAGGGAAAAGGAATTCGTTTTTTATAATCGCACCTTTGACAAAAAAAACAGATCAATAAAACAAATACGGAAATACGGAAATGTTTTAGTGGTCAAAGAAGGCTATGAAAAAAATATTTTCGGAAAATATGATACAAAATACGATATACGGTACCACTATTTCTATAAAGATGTAACACCTCAATAAAACCTATTGAAAGAACCGAAGGGATTGTTCTATCTTTCGGTTCTTTCAATTTATTCAATTCATCATCACAAAATTCTAAAAAAAATTATCGAAGGCATGAGCGACTATGCCTATCGGACGGGACAGATTCCGACACTTTATGGTCATTCGTATAACTCATGACATCTGATGAACCAAAGGTTCATTGTTCCAAAGCATAGCTTCGATTATTGTATAATTTGGTTATTATGAAGAAAACTCTAAAGGCGCTGTCATATTTTACCCTTTTTGTTTTATTTTCGGGATTATTGGTTTTTTTTGGCCTTAAACATTATTTCACACCTGAGCGTATAAAAAAACTTATTATCGATTTTGCCCAAAAAAATACAAACCGAGAAATATCTCTTGATAGCGCTTCTTTGAAATTAAGCGGTTTTGCCATTAAGAATTTAAAAATATCTGAATATCCAAGCTTTGAGAAAGGCGAATTTTTAACCGCCAAGGAATTTATTTTAACGCCGTCTCTTCGCGCCCTTCTGAAAAAGAAAATAAAAATCAACTCAATAGCTGTGAAAGGCCTGGAACTGCAAGTTATTGAGGTGAAGAAGAATGTCTATAATTTCGCGGATTTAATCGAAAAAGAACCAAAGACAAAAGCTAAAAAAAGTAAAACTTCTCCGAAAGGAAAAAGCAAGCCGATTGACTTAATGATTTCCGATCTGACCGTTACCAATTCCAAAATGTTATTTAAAAATTCAGCCGGCTCTTTCATATTTAAAAATATAAAGTTTGAGGCCGAAAATATATCTCCAAAAGCAGTATTCCCTTATAAAGCCTATTTCATCATGGATGTAAAAACGCCGTCTTTTAAGGGAGAGCTTCCCGCTTCTTTATCGGGAGATTTAAATCTTCCGGACTTTGACGCGGAAAAAGGGGAAATGAATATTAAAAAGGCCAAAATCAGCCTTGGAAAAATCAACTGCATGATAAACGGAACTCTCAAAAATCTCATTGAACCCGACGCAAAGCTTTATATCGAAACAAGACCTTTTTCAACGACAAGCTTAAAACCTTATTTTCCGCAAATACCGTCCAAAATCGGTCTGCCCGCTTTTAACGCGGATATAAATTTTAAACTTTCGGCTAATTTCATGAAGATAAAAAAAATGTCTTATCACGCGGCTTTCTTTTCAGGTGATTTATCGGGCAGATTGGATTGGCAACCGCAATTCAAATACAACTTTAATCTCGATTTAAAAGCAAATATTCCTGAAACCAACTCTTCCATAATAGCCAAAAAATTTCCGGCTGTGCCTAAGAACTTAAAACTGCCTATGCTGGACATTGAGCTTAGAACTCTTTTGAAAGATGATTTAGTAAGAATTAAACACGCTAAAATAAGCACTCGCAAAAACGCCATCACCACGTCAATAAATGTCCGCTTTCCAAAAAAAGGCATGGATATTAACGGCAGCGCGCAAATTAAAAAAGGCAATATAAAGGAAATTGCGGGAATATTCCCTCAACTTAAGGAATACGCGCTGAGCGGAAGTTTTAAAGGCCATACAAAATTTTCATATAAGAGGAAACCGGTCTTTAACGGCCTATTGAATTTAACCAATTTCCACGGCGGGACGGACCTATTTAGACTGAATAAAGTAAATGGAACCCTGTCGTTCAGTGATAAGAAGATAGCTGTAAAAAAATTAAGCGGAAAACTTGAAGATGCTGATTTTCGCGTCAGTTTATCCGCCGAAACATATTTAAAACATCCTGTGATAAAATTTGATGGCGCCATATCGGAACTTAAACTTCCTCCAATGAAACCGGCTCCAAAAACTCCCGTTAAAGAGACAAAAGACAAAGCGCAAAAAGACGCGAACGCGATACCAATTGATATTTCCGGCGCAATTACCATAGGAAAAATCAATCATCCTAATTTTGTGGGACGGGAAATTGCGTTTAAAACCGATTTAAAGAATATAAGACCCGACATGAAAGATATTTCCGGCAATACCACTTTTATTGTTAAGGACGGAAAATTTTCAGATCTCTATCAGATAGCCGCCGATTATAAAATTGCCAAAGTGGTTCTTTCACCGATATTGCTTTTGCAAAAGAGCTCTAAAGCGGCAAAATTAAAAAGTCTTCCCGATTTCAATAATATCGACTATTCTTTGATAGACGGCAACTACACTTTCAATAAAGGCATGATGAAGATAGTAAAATCAACGCTTAATTCAAATGTGGCGGATGTAAAAACTTCCGGTAAAGTTAATTTGGTTAATGAAAAACTTGATATAAGAATCAGCGCCAAACTTCATAAACAAAGCGGAATAAGCATGTCAACGGCCATAGATCTTATTGTAAAAGGCACTTTGACGGATCCAAAAGTAAAGCCTGATGTTAAATCCATCATTAAGCAACCGGCCATTAAAAAAGCCATTGATAAAAATATAAAAAATTTATTTAAGAAATTTAAATTAAAATGAAACCGTTAAAAATTTTATTTCCACTACTGGCTATTTTTCTTATTTCCTGCGCTTCAAATAAACCAAAAAAAGAAGTAATCCTAAGCAGTGAGCCCTCCATTGAAAGGGCTCTGGACATTCTTGTCTCAACTCCCGACGGAAAAAGCCTTGTAAAATTTCTCTATGATCATCCTGTGCGAATAGAATATTCAAATACGGCCGGTCTCTGCCATAAATTCGCGTTTGAAAAAAATAGAATTTATATAGCCAGAGATTTTAAAGAATCGGATATTCTTCTTGCTCTTGAAGTGGCGAGATCCGCCCTCATCTACAAAATGTATTTTGTAAGCAAGCTTAAAGAAATAATAGCCGAGGAGGAAGAAGTTGCGGCGCTTCTTCAATCGAGAGTGGCGCTTCAGCTTAATCTTGTAAATGATGATTTTCTCAAATACCCTTTTTCAGCTAAAATCAAATCCGAATTTTGCACTTATATTATGGACGGGCAAAGGCCCGCCATGCGCAAAGCCCGCTACGCGGCTCTTATTACGGACCCTGATTGTCAACTGCCGCTTGAAACCCTTCATTCTCAAAAGACTTGGCTGAGAAAAATAAAAGACTCCACCGGTAAAGGAAAGTTTTTTCAGGCGCTTTATGAACGGGACTTGGAAAAGGTTGAAAAAGGAACCATTACCATGGCACAAGCAATGAAAGCCGATGCTTTGAACAGAGGTCTAAACACATATGATCTTTACAGATATCAAAGAACTTTTTATGAAGATGCCACTGAAATTGTTTCTAAAATTGAGAAAATGTACCTGCAAGAAATAAGAAAAGATGCCGGTTGGCGCAAAAGAAACGCTGATATTATAGAAAGAGCGAGCATGGAATTTTCGGAGTGTAATTTATTATATGACGAATAAAAAGTTCCAAATAGGCATGATAACAGCCGGAGATAAAAAAACGGCTTCGAGATTAGCGCGCGGCCTTGTAAAAAATAATCTCGCGGCATGTGTTTCAATTATCCCTCAAATAAAATCAATCTATGCATGGAACGGAAAAATAGAAGAGGCTAATGAACATTTTCTTATAGCAAAAACTCGGAGTTCTCTCTCAAAAAAAATAATAAGCTTTGTTCAAAAAAATCATACATATTCCAACCCTGAAATAATTTTTTTAAATATCGAAGACGGCAGCAAAAACTATCTTGACTGGATTAAAAAAAACACATAAAGATTTGAAATAATAAAATGAAAACACAACTTATTTTAGCCTCGAAATCCGAAAGACGAGTAAAATTGTTAAAAAGAGCGGGAATTAAATTTCGGCAGATATCAAGCAATGCCAATGAAGAAACCCGCCTAAAACGCCCTTCCGCCATTGTAAAAGAGCTCTCTTTAAGAAAAGCTTTGGCGGTAGCTAAAAAATATCCGAATATGCCGGTTATAGGAGCCGACACCCTTGTGTTTCGAAAGGGAAAAATACTCGGCAAACCTAAAAACATCAAAGAAGCCGTCTCTATGCTTAAATTTCAAAACGGAAATTGGCAGACTGTTTACAGCGGAACGGCTTTGGTATGGATTGATAAAAATATTTATCTTAAAAATTATGACATGTCGAAATGCAAAGCCAGGAAACTTAATCCAGCTGAACTCCGTTATTTTGCTTCAAAACATATGGATAAAGCGGGCGGTTATGCCATTCAGGATACCGATGATGTTTTTATTGAAAAAATAAAAGGCAGATTTGACACTATAGTCGGCCTGCCGGTAAATCTTATAAAAAAATATTTAAGGCTCTGCGAAAAAGCCCAACGAGAATACTAAGGAGAATCATTATGACTGAAAATGAAAATCATAGAGATATAATTATAATCGGCGGCGGCCCCGCCGGACTTACCGCCGGCATTTATTCAGCCAGAGGCGGAGCAAAGACCACTATTTTTTCTGGCATCCTTCCCGGAGGACAATTAATCCAAACAATGGAAGTGGAAAATTTTCCCGGTTTTTTTGAATCAACTCCCGGCGCGGATATAATGCAAAAAATGATACAGCAGGCTAAAAGACTAGGCTGTGAAATTTCAAACAATGAGATAACTGAAGTTGACTTTAATGTGAAACCGTTTAAAATTACCGTTTCCTCTAAGAAAATTTTCACAACGGACTCGGTCATAATCTCTACCGGAGCAAAAGCCAAATGGATGGGCATTCCGTCTGAAACTAAATTCAGAAACAAAGGCGTTTCAAGCTGCGCCACATGCGACGGCTTTTTTCATAGAAATAAAGATGTCTGCGTTATCGGCGGGGGAGATACCGCCGCGGAAGACGCATTATTCTTAACAAAATTTTCCAACAAAGTTTATTTGGTGCATAGACGCGATAAACTGAGAACAAACCGCCGTTCAGAGGAAAGATTAAAAGCAAATCCTAAAATTGAAATCCTCTATGATTCGGTGCTTGATGAAGTTCTCGGCGAGGAGAAAGTTAGCGGAATAAAAATCAAGAATGTTAAAACAAATGACATAAGGGAAATTAATCTTTCCGGTGTTTTTATAGCTATAGGCCATCATCCTGAAACATCTTTATTTAAAGATAAAATTGAAATAGACGAACAAGGCTATATAAAAACCGACGGTCATACCAAAACCTCGGTGGAAGGTGTTTTTGCCGCCGGTGATGTAATGGACCCCAATTATAAGCAAGCTATTATCGCGGCGGGAACGGGCGCTATAGCGGGCATGCAGGCTTTGAAATATATTGAGGACCTTGAGTGCGATGAATTCATAAAGCAAAAGTCTTGCAAAACGGAAAATTGATAAAAAAAACACGCTTTTCTCAGGGGGCAATTTTCTGCCCCCTGAATCATATTGTAACGCTACACACGCTCTACCGCTATAAACCCAATGAACACATTGTTTACGAGCAAAAAACTCCGGCATAAAAAATTATACCCGCGGCAATCGCTCCCGCAACAATACTACCTGAACACACAGATATCACAGCGCCTACCAACAATAGAACTCCGGCTACCTTGAGACCGTCCACAATAATGCTTTTTTTATCTTTCTTTTCCACGCCGCTTTTATCAGCAACCAAAACCGATGGCGCTTTCGAGGTTAAGCGACTAAAATCTTTGGCCTCGGCATTGTATTGCGCTTCTTTGACTTCAGTTAATTTAATATTCATTTGAACGGGAGCGGCCTTATCATTGTCTATCTTCGCCTCCGTTATTTGTTCATTGAATTTAATACCAGCATCCATTCTATCCGTTTCAATACTTATCGCGAACGCCATACTTGTAAAACCCGCAATTATTGCCATTGTTAATAATACTTTCATTATATTTGTCTCCTTAAGAACCTTCTTTTTCTAAACTTATTCTTTCTATAAGACAGGATATGTGAATACCGACAATTATTTAAGAGTCATAAGACCCAAAAAATAAAATTTTTTGGCCCATTATTTTATACTAAAGACCTATGCCGGTTTATAGGTCCTTTTTAAAACGAAGATAATAATTAATTAGGAATTAGGTTGTAGGGAAACTTTGCCGCTTGAGGTGACTTATAATAAATTTAACCGGTGATTTATGCGCCGTTCGCTATTGATGTGGAAGAACTTCGGCTTTGCGGAGATTGGCGCTCATGCGCCTGGAATCTTGCAGGAAAACTCTCCAACTCTTGATTAATTTATCCCTTTGAGCTTTATTGATTGTGGGGGAAAAGATTTTTTCAGGACTCTTGGATTTCCATTTATCCGTCGACAAATTTAAAGCGTCAGCCGTCATTTTAGCTGTTCCAAACGCCGTGCCCTCATTTTGATTGCTTCTTATTATCTTAGCGCCGGTTATATCCGCCTGAAACTGCAATAAATAATCTATTTGAGACAGGCCTCCGGTCGCTATAATTGAAGATATTTTTGTTCCATTTTCTTCAATTAACGCGGCGGCATCGGCAATCATAAAACAAATTCCTTCTATAAAACCTCTGACAATATCGTATTTATTGCTTTTGGCGCTCAAGCCCGTGAAGGTGGTAAAAGTCGAATAGTCCCAATAAGGAGCTCCTATGCCTCCAATAGCCGGCAAAACAAAAAGCCGGTTTGAAGATTTTTGGCACATTTTATCTATATCGGAAATATCTTTAAATAAATTAAAATTGATTTTAAGCCATTGAAGCGCGGTGAAAGCGGCATTTACGGTAGATTCCGTTATATAAAAAGCATCGTTTTTCTTTAAACCGTTAACGGCGCCGATGGAATTTAAAAGCCCTTGGACTTTAACTATTTTTTTGCCCGTATTTACCAATAAAAAAGCTCCGGTGCCATAATTTAAAGCCGCCATTTTTTCTTTTATTCCGAGACCCATAAGCGCGGCCTGCTGATCTCCAACCATAACATGAACGGGAATGGAAAAGCCTTTTCGCTCTATTATTCCGTAATTCGCCACTGTGGGCATGATTTTTGGAAGTATATTTTTCGGTATTTTAAAAGCTTTAAGCAAAGGTGAATGCCACTTTTGATTTTTAATATCGAATAATAATGTCCTTTGGGCATGAGTGGCGTCAATAGCTGAAATCCGGCCCTTTGAAAGATGCCACAGAATGTAACCCGCTACCGAAGAAACCATCAAACGCGATTTTTTATAAGCCTGACGCGCGCCGCTGTAATTATCCATACACCATTTTATTTTTGAAGCCGAATAATACGGCGTTTTATAAAGTCCGGTAATCGCGTGAATTTTCGGCTGAGAGATTTCAATGCTTTTCAATATTTCGGCGCCACGGCCATCCTGCCAGCTTAAGGCCCGGCAAAGCGGTTTTCCGGTTACGCTATCAAATAAAATTATTGTTGACCGTTGAGCGGCTATACCCAAACCCAGCACCTTGGCAGCGGGGGGCAAACAGGCCAGAACCTTATCCAAACTTTTAAGCTGACTTTTCAAAAGTTCAGACGCGTCATAATCGGCATTGGCCTCGCCCGAATATCTAATATTCACCTTTATGCTCGATTTAAAGCAAATATTACCGATCTTATCATAAGCCAAAGTTCTGGAACTTGAACTGCCTTGATCCAAAACCAATATATATTCTTTCATTAATTACACCTGTTCGGAAATATTTTTGATTTCAAAATTCAACACTTCTTTTTTATCACCTTGCGCTTTTATTTCCTTCTTAACGCTTTCAGTTATGCTTTCGTCACTCAACAAATCAACTATATTTTTTAAAACCGGAGCCAGCACCTTGTCATAAAGTCCTTTTTTCTTTAAAAGGCCTATCACCGCGTCTCTGTTTTTAAAATGCCATTTCTCAATTTTTTTCATATTTAAACTATAATTTTTCCCTGAATAAGAGGCTATATTTTTCTTTTCAAAAACTTCCGCTATTTCAGTTTTGATATTTTCAAGTTCTTTATTAAAAGAATTTATTCTGGTGGATATTTTTCCATATTCATCCACCAAAGAAGCCAGCTTGGAATATGCTCCGTCTTTATCATAGTTTATCTGTTCTTTCTCAGTGGTTATTATATTCTTATTATCAGTAAAAATAGGGCAATGCGCTTTATAATCACAAAATTTACATTGCAATTCTCCGGGATTGGGCTTAAATTCCTCAGCCCTTATGCCATCGGCAGCTTTTAATACTCTATCCCAAAGACTTTGAATATCCACCTCTTGCCCTCTTTCAAATTTTATCTCTCTTAAACCGGGCACATAATAGTATTCCATATTCTTTACTTTCAGAGTTGAAACCCTATCCCCATATATTTGATGTATCTTTTCCTTCAATCTCGGATCATGCTCACAAATCTTTTGATATAAATAAACTTGATCGGTTGAGCGACTGACATTCTTTCCCGTTTTATAATCTATAATCTCAATTTCGCCATTGCCCAAATAATTTATTTTATCAACGATTATTATTACTTTAAGCCCATCCACTTCAACGGTGGTGCGGTATTCCAGAAGAAAAGGCACCTTGAAAATCTTATGATGCTTTTCATAATACGCTTCAATCATATCCACCGCTTTCTGATAATCTTTTGCTTCATGAGCAATGCTGTTATAGCCTTTCTGCATCCAATTTCTCGTTTTCCATTCTCTTTTTAATTCTTTAAGGACATCTTTAAGTTCGGGAAAAGGAGGAGACTTCACGGCGTACATAAATTCCATGGCATTATGAACGCTATTACCCAGCGCGAAATAAAATTTCGGTTCCTCGGGCAATTTATCAATATATTTTAATTTATACTTTAAAGAACACTCTTCATATAATGAAAGTTTTGAATATGAAAAATACATCGGCTTAACAGCTTTTGAATTTATTGAACTTACCACTTTAATTTTTCCTTTTGGCGCTTCTGACAGTAATCCGGGAAATAAACTATTCGTATCTTCATTTTTCATAACTAATAAGCTCCTCAACTCTATTTTCAAAATCTTTACCCGCAACCGTGGTTAAAATTTTTCCCACCCACGGAGCATAATAAGTATATACCCAAGACGGGGAATTTCTCTCTCGCTCTTTTACTTTCACGCAATTTGTAAATGTTCCGGCTTTAACTTCCACCTCAATGCCCATATCAACTATTTCGTAATTAATTTTTTGATTCTTCCTTTTTGACGCCCATTTTTTATTTTTCACAATAGGATATTTAAGAATGATTGTACTAAAATCCTTTTCTTTTCTAATAACTTCATTATCCGAAAAACTATAAATATTTAGAATTTTTTGAACAAATTGACGGCCGGCATAAAATGATGTTTCCATCATAAAAGCCGCATTATTATAAGAAATCAGCCTGACATTTTGCCGCATGTTTTCACCGCCCGTTTCGGAATCGCCGTAAACCCATTTATCTTTAACGCCTAAAGGATAATAATCGGGACACATGAAAATATTTTTTTTAGCCTGACTTAAGAAAGAATATTCGGGATAATCACGAATAAGCCTTTCATAAAGGGGTTTTGATTTATGACAAAGATGATAGGTAAGCGAATATATATTGGCGGCATCTAAAAGCGCTTGGGGAGCCTTCGAATCTTTGGGGTTTTTCTTGGCAAAGGCTTCATAAGTTTCAGCCGCTTTTGCCGGCATTCCGTGTTTTTCAAGCATCACCGCCTCATCAAAATCAACACGGGCGCAAGCGGATAAAAAAACAAAAATTAGAAGTATGGATATTTTTTTAGCCATAATAAATCGCGGACAAGATATAGACAATAACCGCTAACCTATTATATAATAGTATTTTAAGAAATAGTCTTGGAAGCAATGCTTCATCCCCGCCTAAAGCGGGACAAACAAGTGTCGGAAATTATATACGGCCAAAATTTCGCTTTACAATGCCCCCATAGCTTAATGGATAAAGCAACTGCCTTCTAAGCAGTTGATCCAGGTTCGATTCCTAGTGGGGGTATTTTTATTGGCAAAACAAAGGAAAAGTTTGATTCTTAATTAGGATTATGTCAGTTGTATTTACACGCAAGACCGAGGTCTCCCAGTCCTGTCGCCTCTCCGTATCTCAGCCTCCTGAATGAACAAGTCGGCTTCCGAACGGTCTGCTTAGCAAACACAACTGCCATTCCTTTATCTTGCTGCATATGTGAGATATCCCAACCCATTTTCCGATACTTTGGAATCACCCACCCAAAACAA
>DAOWCC010000098.1 GCA_030639665.1 Elusimicrobiota bacterium
ATCAGCCGCATATAAATAATATAGCTTGAAATGAAGGGTGAAATCAAGGGAATTTGTTGTCGGACAGGCTTGTCGGAGAGGTTTTGCTAAGGCGGGATTGTTACAAATTTTTAGAAATGTCATACAAAGGAACAAGTATGACAGGGGGAGCAAAAAAGTTTTACGCTCTCTCCCGGCGGGTTTTGCTTATACTGGCTTTCGGACTTTCGCCAGCTCCGGAACTTAGTCGAAAACAATGTTTTCTCCCTCAAACATCCTCGCTGTTTCGGAGAAATGCGCTACAGTCCTTAGCCAAAAACCCAAAGTCGCTCGCCGCAAAATCTTTTTCGCTTTTAGGTCAATATGTTTTACCAAACAACTATGACATTTCTATTTAACGCATATGACATTTTAAAAAAATTACTACATTGCTAAGGCGGGATTTTTTAGTGGAACCTTAAAAGTGGTAAAATAAGCGCTATGGCTACAGAATTGGAATTTAAAGATATAGTAAATAAAATAGAAGAACTTGAAGCTTTTCATGAAAATACGGCTAAAATTTTGGATATTGATTCTAAGCGGACTGAATTGAAAGAAAAAGAAGCTGTCGCGGGAGAGACTGATTTCTGGGATAATCCCGAGAAAGCCCGCGCCCATCTTAAAGAAATGAACAGCATTAAAAAAGATATGGATTTGATGGATGAAATAAAAGGGGAAATTGAAGATGGAAAGGTTCATGCCGAACTTTCAAAAGAGATGGATGACATTAAAGAATTGGCCCTTGTAATGGATGAGCTTAAGGAAAGCGAGAAGAAATTATCCGCTTTGGATTTTCAGCTTAAACTTTCAGAGCCTATGGATAAAAATGACGCTATTTTAAATATTCATTCCGGCGCCGGCGGAACAGAAGCTTGCGATTGGTCGGAGATGTTATTAAGGATGTATGAAAGATGGGCGCAAGCCAAGGGTTTTAATTTTACAATTACTGATATACTGTCCGGCGAAGAAGCGGGAGTTAAAGGTGTTTCGGTTTTTATAAAAGGCCCATATGCGTATGGTTATTTAAAGAGCGAGATAGGCGTGCATAGATTGGTCAGGGTTTCTCCCTTTGATTCCAATAAAAGAAGGCATACTTCTTTTTCTTCCATTGATGTTTTGGCCGATATTGAGGATGATGTTGAAATTACGGTTGAGGATAAAGACCTTAAGGTGGATACTTATCGTTCGGGCGGAGCCGGCGGACAGAATGTAAATAAAGTTGAAACGGCCGTGAGGATTACTCATATGCCGTCGGGAATAATCACTCAATGCCAGGCGGAACGCTCTCAGCATCAAAATAAAGAGCATGCCATGAAGATGCTTAAGGCTAAGCTTTATGAAGTTGAAATGGATAAAAAGCGCAGTGAAATGGAAAGGCATTATGACGCGAAAGGCGATATAGGCTGGGGCCATCAAATACGGTCTTATGTTTTTATGCCTTATCAGATGGTTAAAGATTTGAGGACAAGTTATGAAAGCTCGAATATTCAAGGCGTTATGGACGGGGATTTGGACCCTTTCATGCATTCATACTTAAGCTATAAAGCGGCTCAAAAGAAAAAATGAAATTCATAGAAACTCACGCTCATTTATGCGATAAGGCTTTTGATAAAGACAGAGACGAAATAATAGATAAAAGTTTTTCTTCCGGCATAGAAAAAATAATTGAAATTTCGTGTTCGGCAAAAGACTGGCAAAGCGCTCTGGAACTTCGCGAAAAATATAAAAATAAAATTTTTCCGGTCTTCGGCATATATCCCGGATATATTGAAGAATTGACCGCCGGGAATCCTCTCGAACTTCAAGATAATTTAAAAAAAGATTTTTGCGCGGGGCTTGGCGAAATAGGCCTTGATTATTATTGGGATAATTCCAAGAAGAAAGAACAATTTCAGATTTTAGATTCAATGATTGATATCTCAAATAATATTGGAAAAATTTGTGTCTTTCACGCCAGAAACGGCAAAGATGAAAAAAACGATAGCGCGTATATGGATTTGACGGCGAAACTAAAAGATGATTGGAATTTTGACAATAAGAAAAGAAGCCGCGGCATACTGCATTGTTTTTCAGGTAATTGGGAAGACGCGAAAGCGGGTTTGGATTTAGGGCTTTTAATAGGAGTGAACGGAACTTTTACTTATAAGAAAAACCATGAACTTAGGGAAATAATAAAAAAAGCGGGTCTTGAAAATATTGTTCTTGAAACCGATTGCCCTTATCTTCCACCTCAGGCGATAAGAGGCAAAAGAAATGACCCCTCTCAAATACCTGTGATAGCTCAAGCGATGAGCGAGTATTTAAACGCCAAGCCTGAATATATTGCCGATATAACTTCGGCAAATGCCAATGAACTTTTTAGCCTTCCGGGAGAATAAATTGAAAACTGACGAAAAACTTAAAAAAATAATAAATGAGAAAGCGCTTATTTTGGATGGCGCTATGGGCACTTATCTTTCCAAATTTAATCTTAAGGCCGAAGATTTTGGCGGACATGACGGTTTAAATGAATATCTTTCAATATCAAAGCCGGAAGTAATCAAGCAGGTTCATCTGGATTATCTTAAGGCCGGAGCGGATATAATTGAAACGAATACCTTTGGCGCGAATGGAATAATTTTAAAGGAGTACGGCCTTGAAGATAAGGTAAAGGAATTAAATATTGCTTCGGTTAAACTTGCCAAAGAGGCGGTTAAGGAATGTTCAAGCGTTCAGCATCCGAGATTTGTCGCGGGTTCCATAGGCCCGACCACAAAGTCTCTTTTTGTGACCGGCGGCATAAGTTTTGAGGAATTTTCGGATGTCTATTTTGAGCAGGTTTCAGCTTTAATTGAAGGTGGAGCGGATATTATTATGATTGAGACCGCTCATGATATTTTGAATATTAAGGCGGCTTATGCCGCAGTTGTCAGAGCTTTTGAAAAACATTCGATTCAATTGCCCATTATAGTTTCCGTGACTATGGATAATAAAAACGCCCTGCTTAGCGGCCAGGCCGTGGAAGCGGTCTATGTTTCATTGGAGCATTTGCCTTTATTCGCTTTGGGTTTTAATTGTTCAACAGGGCCTAAAGACATGGCTTTGCGCCTTGAAAGCCTTTCCAAGATTTCGAAGTTTCCCGTTTTTGCCATGCCGAATGCCGGTTTGCCGGATGAAAACGGCGCCTATAATGAAAGTCCCGAGGAATTTGCCAAAACCCTTTCGGGTTACGCGGAAAAAAAATATTTAAATATAGTGGGGGGCTGTTGTGGAACCGGGCCCGGACATATTAAGGCTTTATCCGAAGCGCTAAAAAATATCAAGCCGCGCGCGCTTTTAAAAGAAACATCCTGGGCCGTAAGCGGCATAGAACCTTTATTTTATGATGAAATAGAAACTCCCATATTGGTGGGGGAAAGAAATAATTCCATAGGCAGTAAAAAATTTAGAGATATTGTGGCGGCGGGAAATTGGGATGAGGCTGTCACTTTGGCTAAAGCTCAAGTTAAGGCCGGAGCGCATATGCTGGATATCTGTCTTTCAAATCCGGAGAGAAATGAGCTTGAGGACGCGAGAATTTTCTTACCCAAAATATTTCATTCTTTAAGAACCCCGATAATGATTGATACTACGGATATCAAGGTTATGGAAGAAGTTCTTAAAATGGCGCCGGGCAAATGCGTTTTAAATTCCGTAAATTTTGAATTTGGCGATGATAAGCCCGCTCAGGTCGCCCGGCTTATGAAACTTTACGGCGCTAAAATTGTTTTTGGCGTTATTGACGAAGATAAGGAAAATGGCATTCCTCTGACTTGCGAGAGGAAGATGGAAGTGGCTCAAAGAGGCTATAAATTTTTTACCGAGAAATGCGGCATAAGCCCGGAAGATATAATTTTTGACGCCTTGGTTTTCCCCGTCGGAGTGGGAGAAGATTATATTCACGCGGCAAAAGAAACATTGAAAGCCATTGAGCAAATGAAAAAAGAATTTCCTCTTTCAAAAACCATATTGGGAGTGAGTAATGTTTCTTTCGGTTTGCCGCCGAAAGGGAGAGAGGTTTTAAATTCCGTTTTTCTTCATCTCGCGGTGGCCCGCGGCCTTGATATGGCGATAGTAAACGCTCAAAAACTTAAGAGATACGCTTTTTTGCCTGAAAATGAAATAAAGCTCGCCGAAGATTTGATTTTTGCCAAAAACAAAAACGCCGTTTCAAATTTCGCCGATTATTTCAGAGCTAAAAAAGAAGTTTCTTCGGTTTCTTCCGACCGTGATGATATTGAGCCGGAGGAAAAACTTTATAGGCTTATTATCGAGGGACTAAAGGGAGATATTGAAAATATAGTCGCCGAGCTTTTGAAAAAAAGCAAACCGATGGATATTATAAACGGCCCCGTTTTAAACGCCATGGGAGAAGTGGGAAAGCTTTTTGCCAAGGGCGATTTGATAGTAACCGAAGTTTTGCAGAGCGCGGAAGTCGTTAGAAAAGCGGTGGATGTTCTCGGACCGGCTTTAAAATCTTCGAATATCGGAACAAGAGGAAAATTTTTACTCGCGACCGTTAAAGGGGATGTTCACGATATCGGTAAAAATTTAGTGCATATTATTTTTGAGAGCAATGGTTTTGAAGTAATAGATTTGGGTGTCAAGGTTCCGCCTGAAATTATAGTGGAAAACGCTTTAAAGGAAAAGCCTGACCTGATAGGTTTGTCGGGGCTTTTGGTCCGTTCAACCGAACAAATGGCTATAACGGCGCGCGAGCTTTCCAAGGCCGGGATTAGAGTTCCCATGATTTTCGGCGGAGCGGCTTTAACCGATAAATTTGTCGAATCAAATATAAAACCCATATACGAAGGGGAAGCTTTTTACGCGTCTGATGCGATGAACGCTTTGAATTTCGCCCTTAAGGCCAATATTAAAATAAAAGACGCGGGTGGGAAATAGGATTTTGAAAGTTGGACATTGGGAGCCTGGAAAAAGGAATGAATAAATATTATCCGGAAAATGTGCCGGAACCGAAAGATTTTGAAAGGCATTTTTTTGGCGATTATGATTTGGATGAGCTTTTTGACAATCTTAATGAGGATTTATTTTATTCGCGTTTTTTAAAATTAAAAAAGACGGATACAAAAAAACTTGAAGAAACAAAGAAGATTGTCGGGGAAATAAAAAAAGATATCATTCTGCATAAAATCATAAAGCCCAAAGGTGTTTATAAATTTTTCAGAGTTAATTCTGAAAACGATAAAGTTGTATTTTTTGAAGATGATGACGTGGTTGAAACTATTGATTTTCCAAGACAAATAGATGGAGAAAATTTATCCATTGCCGATTTTGTAGCGCCCTTATCCGAGAAGAAAAGAGATTGTATGGCTTTATTTGTGGTATCTTGCGGCCAAGGTATTAGAGAATTTTCAAAAACCGAGCGGGATAAAGGGAGTTATCTAAGGTCTTATGTAATCGAGGCTCTTTCTTTAAGTTTGGCTGAATCCTTCGCGGAGCTTATTCATTATAAAATCAGAGAGAATTGGGGTATTGTCACCGATAATGAGAATAAGCCGCTTTATCGCTCAAGATATAATGGCAAGAGATATTCATTCGGTTATCCTTCATGTCCCGATTTATCAAATCAACGAAAAATATTCAATTTATTGAAGCCGGAGAAAGATATTAATATTAAGCTCACGGATGATTTTATGATGGAGCCGGAAGCGAGCGTATCTGCTTTTGTTCTGCATAATTCAAAGGCGAAGTATTTTGATGTTTAATAAGTATAGTGAAGTTTTAATTAAAGGGGGATTTGTGCTCCTTAATATCTCTTTTTGCGCACAAAGATGCTTTTGATGAGATATAATAACAGTGAGGGAAATTTTAAAAAATGTGATATTTTTCAGAAAGTGACTATGCCACTTAAGGAGGCTTCGTGAAACAGAAAATAGCGGTTTATGCCGGCAGTTTTGACCCGGTAACTTATGGTCATTTGGATATTATAGAAAGAGCCAGTAAAATTTTTAATCATTTGGTGGTCAGTATATTTACAAATAAAAATAAAAAAGCAATGTTCACTCTTGAAGAAAGAAAGGATATGCTTAAAAAAGTTTTGGGCAAAAATAAAAATGTTTCCATAGATTGTTTTGACGGTCTGCTTGTCGATTATGTTAAGCAGAAAAAAGTGAATGTTGTCATAAGAGGACTTAGGGCCATTTCGGATTTGGAATATGAGTTTCAGATTGCCGGAATAAACAGGATGCTGTATAAAGATATTGAAACGGTTTTCTTTATGCCATCGGCAAAATATTCTCATTTATCTTCCAGTATGGTTAGGGAGATTGGAAAATTTAAGGGGGATGTTTCAAAGCTTGTGCCGCCTTATGTGGCTAAGTCCATAAAAAAGAAATTATTTTAATAAGGCTGTTTTTTAAGTGAATAAGTAAAAAAGCCCGGACTTTCATCCGGGCTTTTTTATTCAGTTGGTAATTATTTCGGTTTTTGCGATTATTTATTGCGCCCAAACCTCATCCGTCCAGGTCAAGAATTCATCCCAGAGACTGGCCTTTGAAAGAGACAGGTCGGAATATTTTGTTGTAAAAAGCGATGACAGATCAATTGCCAGCGTTTTTTTGTTTTTTCTTGTCATTTCTATGGCTATGCCGCCGACATTTGAATAGTCATAGCTGTTTATTTTGTCGCCGTTTATTCCCACTTTTCTGATTACAAGTTCGGTGTTTATAAAATTCATTAAATCTTCCGCGGCTTGTATCGTGTCGTGAGAACTTGGTTTATCAACGATGAGTTTTACAGTTACGAGCTTTGTGAAATTATATAAATCCACATAAGAGGAGAGCATTTTTTCTTTATCTTTGGCATCAATGCTTGTAAATCTTATTACATGCTCTATCGCGTATTTTACCGCGTCCGTGTCATTGTTTCTCATTGCGGCGCTCGCGAAACGATCAAGATGATAGGGAAGGTTGTTTAATGCCTGAGGTCTGATTGTGGAAAGGGTGGCTCCCACTGCATCCAAAGGAACGGTTATCGGACCAAGTTCCATTCCTTCATTATAAAATTCACGGTACCAACTCATGAGAAAATCGCTTATTTCTCTATCGCTGAAAGAGGTATCGGCGTTCATAAAATTTAACAATCTTTTATAATCAAAACCCTGAGCTAGCATGGTTTCTTCGGAACCGATTAAAAGACCGATATTATCTTTCACCTCATAGGCGATTTCCGCCATTTGCATAAGGCAGGCATTCATCATAAGGATGTCAATGTAACCGGTTTCTTTGAATATTTCACCCAGTTCAAGGGTTTTTACATAGTTTTTTGTTTCATCGTCAAATAAAATTCCTTTGCTTGTGCCAGTGCCGCCTGTATGGTTATCAAGATTCGGATCAAGCCATCCCAGGCCGTGATTCCAAAGCACGAGCATATATTTTTTGGCGGGGAAATTGGTTTTTGACCATTTAACGAAATCCACAACTTCTTTATAATCGCCCATATCGGCATTTTTGAATTTCTCGTAAACAACTTCGTCTTTAGAGAAAAAACCGTTTTTCTTTTTTATCAGCATTCTCTTTGTTTTTTTGCCCGCCGCTCCGTATTCCACAACCACATTAACTTTATCGGTTGTGCCGACCTTTTTCATTTCGGCGATATCTTTTTGGGAGAATTTTCCCGTTAGGCCGAGAAATTTTTTTTCACTTAAATCATTTTTAGCGTTCATAAAAACCATGACGGTCCATTCTTTTGCGTCCAGGGGTTCCGGCTTTGGTTTTTTTATCCAATCAAAAATACCTTTTTGGTTTAATTCATCGGAAAATTCGATGTCGCTTGCGGTCATTGCATTTAAATTAAAGTCATTTTGCGCTTTAGCGTTTGAAACATGGAAAAATAAAAATGTTACTGTCAGTACCGCTACTTTCATCATTGTTTTTTGCATTCAGTACTCTCCTCTACCTTTGTTAAGGTATACTTACAGTTTAGCTTGTTTCACAAATTTTTGGCAGTGTCTTAGGACCCTTTCCCTTATAGGCAATTTGGGTCGAAAAAATCAGTGTTTAAAGTCAGCGCGTTTTAAATATAAAAAAAGAGCCGGCTGAATTTTGTTCGGCCCTTTCAAATTTGCAAATACTTTGGATTTATTTCGCCAAATACCATTTTATAAACTCATCCCAATTTGAATCCTTTGCCCATTTAAGATCATCATAGTCATTATCATAAGAATCTTCCGGCAAATAAACCGCTATGCCGTGCGAATTTGAATAATCTTTAGGACTCCACCAGCCACTGACTGAACTATTCCACCTATTATAAGCAACCATGTTTTCCTTAATATAATTCATAAGAACTTCGCCTTTTTCTTTTACGGCGGCATTGTTTGTCTTATCGCCGATAATGCTTACAAAATGGTATAAGTCTTTATTGTCCTTCATGGTATAATTTTGCGTGTTTAAAACTGCGCTTTTAACTGTTTTTTTGTCTCCTGCTTTAGTTATAGCGGATATCCAATCATCCATTAATATACGGAATTTTGGCAATGTTGAAGTTTTAATAAAGCTTTGTGTATAAGCGAAGTTAAAATCTTGATACTGGTTGGAATAAGAATCAACGAGAACTTTTGCCGCCTGATAAGCCATAATTTCGGGATTGGAAACTATCATTTCAATCATTGTATTATAGGTATATCCGTCGCCCGGTTCGGGTCCTTCGGACCCTACTATATAGGTGATATTGTCTTTTATTTCATAATCAATAGAGGTCATCTGCATCAAGCAAGCGTCGGAAGCGTAAACATCAAGTTTACCGATTTCATTAAGCGCCATGCCAAGTTGAGGTGTGGTGAAATGATTATCAGTTTCTTCATCATAA
>DAOWCC010000024.1 GCA_030639665.1 Elusimicrobiota bacterium
AATCCCGCCTTAGCAAAACCTCTCCGACAAGCCTGTCCGACAACAAATTCCCTTGATTTCACCCTTCATTTCAAGCTATATTATTTATATGCGGCTGATATTGATTACACCTTTGATCTTCGCTTTATTGCCAATTAACGCCAAAGCGCAATCCGTTAATTTTGATTCGCGGGGACCTGCATTGTCTTTTGAAGAGATATCCATCCCCAAAGTCCCGACTCCGTCAAACAATGTTTTGAAGATTTCCGCTAAATTAAGAAAAGCGTACAATTCCTATAAAATGGCCTCATTAAACAAAGGCTCCGACCACAAAAATACCGCTAAAAAATATAAGCGCTATTTAGAGATTAAAAAAAAGTATGAAAATCTTATCGGCGAAACGCCCGATTTAAAACCTTCCACACCCGGTTATTTATGCGAAACGCTTTCCGGCAAAGATAATCCCATCGAAACATGCGATTTTATGCCCCGACTAAAAAAATATTTTGAAGGTTCGGCCATAGTTAAAATCGAAGACCTTGCCTTTAATTTCACAGAGACCTATCAAAACAGCCTTATTCCATTAAGAGACAAAAGCCTCTTTAAAAACGCTCTTAAGATTCAAACCTCCCCCTCAAGCGACAAAAGCGATTTTTGGCCTTCGTTACTCACGAACATAGATAAAGCAAAATCTTCAATCCATATACATATGTCCGGCATGCAAAACGACAGCTGGGGACAAACGATAGCTAAAATTCTGGCGGAAAAAGTAAGACAGGGCGTTAAAGTGCGCATGGTAGTGGACAAAGTCGGAGCCAGAATGACAATAATTCACAATCACGAAAGCGAAGAGCTGTTTGATTTTTATCGCTCCAACGGAATAGAAGTGGTATTTTTCAAAGCAAAAGGATTAAATCCCAAAAATCTTTATCATTTTGATCATAGAAAATATTTCATAATAGACGGAAAAACAGCTTACAATACCGGTTATACGATTGAAAATCACATGAAAAAGGAAATGTTTGATATAGCGGTATTGGCCGAAGGCCCCGTGGTAAATCAAATGCAGGCCTCCTTTCTTTTGAACTTCATGTTTAACGGCGGACAATTTAAAACTTCGGACTTTTCCGCTTTTATCGGCAAATATCTGCCGATACCGGAACCGGCCGGAACTCAACACGCCAAATTATCCATTAATGTCCCCTGGCAGCAACACAGAATCACCGAATCTTACTATGATAAAATTTTAAACGCGTCAAAAAATATTTTCGTTCTAAATCCCTATTTCACGAATAATAAAATAATGTCCGCGCTAACCCGGGCTTCAAAAAACGACGTCGAGGTAACGGTTATTGTGCCGGGCAAACCCGAAAACATAATCAATATAAAAAATCTGGCCTATCATATATATAAGTTGGCTAAAAACGGAGTGAACATATTCATTTACTGGGGACCTGAAAATTACGGCGCATTGCACGCAAAAGGAATATTGGTGGATGATAATTTTGTTTCGGTTGGCAGCTGCAATATGGACAAACTGTCTTTATATCACAATTTTGAACAAAACATAGAGAGCAAAGACCTCTCTTTTATCTTGGAAGCAAAAAAAGAAATTTTCCAGGCCGCGCTCCGATACTCAAAACCTTATGAAATCCCCACGGGCGCCGACAAAATCAAAACCATATTATGGGGCCTGGCAACAGACCCCCTTGATCCGCTGGATTAAAACTTCACTTAAGCTCTTGAACCAGCTTTTGGGCGTATTCTTTAGCGGGCCCGGGGCCATTGGCCGTTATAATGCGTCCGTCAATTTCTATATCAGCTCCGGTGTAAACAACTCCCGCTTTTTTCAATTCATCCGCTCCATCAACCCAAACAGTGGCTTTTTTGCCTTTAAGAATTCCCGCGTGAGCCAAGATAACCGGTGATATGCATATGGAGCCGATTAATTTGTTTTCATTAAAGGCCTGTTTGAAAATATCATAAACCGGATTATTATCCAGATACTCCAAGCAGCCATAGCCTCCAACCAAACATAAAGCGTCATAATCCGAAGGGTTTATATCGCTTATTATTTTATCCACATCCGCAATCGCTCCGAATTTTCCGCGAGCTTTCCCCTTAGCGCTTGAAACCGTATCCACTTTAATTCCTTCAGCTTCCAGAATTTTTTTAGGCTCAATATATTCCTCATCCCTAAAATCCTGAAAAGCTATAAACATGGCGACTTTTTTCACCCTGCCACCTCCTTTTAAAATTGAAATATATATTTTGGACTAATTTTTAATTAGTCCAAAACTTTCGGTTTCTCGCTTGAGTTCGCGGTTTTACTTGATTTTTCAACCGTTGAACCGAAAAATGTTTTCGCGAGCTCGCGAAGTTTTACAACAAAATGATTTGTAGCAAAACCGGCTAAAAAAGCCAAACAAACAATCGCCGCTTTAGATTGGAAAGTGCTTTTCGAGGACCCAAATATCATCTCTTGGCCTGAAAAAGTAAGAATACCGCCTTGTATTAAGAAAAAAGAGATTAAACCCAATATAGCGCCAACCGGACCTCTGAACAAATACCAATACATATAAGAAGGCCTATAATCTCCCTCGGCAATATGTTTATACAAGCCATACATTGAATAACAGGTTCCGCCGATTCCGCCAAAAGAAAAAGCGTAAATCACAATTTTCAGCAAAGCCAATCGCTCTCCGCTGATATTTGACAGAATAAAGATATTGGACCAAACAAAGTAACCCAACAATAAAAACATTACCATACTTATCACGAGATAAATCGCGATCGCCGAAGGCTTCGCGAAACTAACTTGTTCGTAATCATTTGTATTATTTGACATTTTACCCCCATATTAATGAACATCGTTTTCAATTTACCTAACCGAATAAATTATACAAAAAAGTCCATGTGCAAAATCCTATAAAATAGCGAACAAAAGTTTCGCATTACAGTCTTCAAATCGCAAAAATAATGTAAAATTAACCGTAGGGAAATATGGCTTCATATTATAAACGATTAAAATCCGATTTAAACACTTGCGTTGAATCGCAAATAATAGACCGCCAGACCGCTGAAAAAATCTATACTAAAGTTTATTCGCCAAATTTATTCGCTCAGCTTAAAGCCGTCCAATGGATAGCGATACTGGCGGGAATATTTATAGCCGGAGGATTATCGCTGATAATAGCCCATAATTGGGAGGACATACCCAATATGGTGAAAATGGCGGGATTCCTTTTAATTTACGCGACAGTAGCCGCGATAGCCATAAAAACCAAAAACAGCAAACCCCTGATAAATGCTCCAACGGAAGTATTATGGTTTTTTCTTCCGATTATCGGCATAGGACTTTATGCTCAAATATTCAATTTATCAAGCGATCCGGCAAAACCCTATTTAATATGGGCTATTCTCTCATTACCTCTGGCTTTTCTCTCAGAAAGAAAACTGCTGACTTCCCTGCATATAATTCTTCTCTTCGGCCTGCTTTTTTTCAATAATTTTAATGCCGGCAATATATTATCTCTAAAAGCCGCAAGTTTCCAAAAAAACTTTCACTTAATGCCGTGGTTCTCGTCCATAGCTCTTATAATCGCCGCTTTTTCTCAATTTTCAATTAAATTTAAAAAAACCTCTTCTCATTTAATCATCGGATTTTTTTTATTCTGGATTCTTCTGCTTTTCATTTTTACCACTCCTTTCCAACTGCATGGTCCGGGTTTTAAATTTCTCACAGCGATATCCCTTTCAATAATATGGATTCTATCCTGTGAATTGCTAAACACGCGAAAAACCCCGGCATTTGCCGGCTGGTTTTTAGTCATATATACCGCGACTTTCTTTTGGAATTGGAAACCATACAGCGTTCCCGTCGAAACGCTTCCGGGAATCATATCTTCGTCTCTGATTTGCGTTTCCTCTTTGGCTTTTATTTTTTTAACACCGTTAAAATCATTGCCCAATATTCTCCATAATAATATCGTTAAAATATTTCTGGCATATTCAGCTCTGATATTTTTACCGATTGCTCTGTCCACAGAAGTCGCGGTTATGAAAACCGTAGCCATCTTCGCGAATACGGCGCTGATAGCGGCGGGGCTTCTCTTTATAATAAACGGTTCAAAGGAATTCAATGAAAAAAGAATAAACACAGGCGTGGCAATAATTTTCATGGTAGTTATAACGCGATTTTTTGATATATTCGGCACCCTTTTAAAAAGCGGCATAGCTTTTATTATCACCGGCATAGTAATGATTTTTCTCGCCTATTTATTGAATAAAGGCAGAAAGGCGATTATAGAGGCCTCAAAAAAATAATGAATAAATTAAAACTGATTCTTATAATTCAATTGATTTTTTTCACCGGCTGGGGAATATATCTTTTAACATCCGTAGATCCCAATGCTTCCGATATTTATCTTGAAACGGAACCGGTGGACCCCAGAGATATGATAAGCGGAACATATGTGGCTCTTTCTTATAAAATTTCAAATCCGACCAAAGGAAGCTGTAAAAATCTGCTTAAAAAAAGCAGGCGAGCAAAAAACATATATGTAAAACTCATAAAAACCAAAACCTTGGATCTAAGCGATAAAAAAGCTTATATTTATGAAGCTGAAACCTGCAGTCTCATATACCCTCCAAAACATGAACTCTGGGTTAGAGGAATATCTTATCCCGGCAGAAGAGAAATTCAATACGGCATAGAAAAATTTTTTATAAATGAAAACAATCCTTTAAAAAACGCTAAAAGCGGACAAGTCCTGGCTAAAGTTAAAATAAATAAATACCTCAAATTCCGCCTTTTAAATCTTGAAACAATCGGCAAATAATAATCTCACTTTTACAAGGCAAGAAAACTTGCTAAAATATGGTCAGTTAAGTCGCCGACGTAGCTCAGTGGTAGAGCAATCGCCTTGTAAGCGATAGGTCGTCGGTTCAAATCCGACCGTCGGCTAACAAATTAATGGCCCCATCGTCTAGCGGCCTAGGACGCCGCCCTCTCAAGGCGGAGATCACGGGTTCGAATCCCGTTGGGGCCGTACTCTTCCGGAACAATCTGGATTTTTAAAAATATTGAAATTATATTATCAGTATATGATTAAAGCCTGTAAGTTTACAGATTCGCTCATGCAGAGGTTTTTAACGCCGTTGCTCGCTTCAGTTTATTCGGCGACTGCGGAACTCGGTCGAAAACAATGTTTTCTCCCTCAAACATCCTCGCCGTTTCGGTGAAATCCCCTCATAAACCTTGCTCACAAAGCTAAACCTCAGAAATCGCTCACTAGCAAACCCACAGTCTTCTCTTTATTAAGAGTGTCCCACCCTAACTATGATAAATCCGAATAACCCCCAGACCGACATAAGGAGAACTTAAAACTATTCCCTAGTCTTACCTTCATTTTTCTACCTTCCATTCTTCGGGAATATAATTTTCAATTACATCAAAAGCACCTTCATAAAGCCCACGAAAAACTTTTTTTTGCAAGGCCTCGATTTTGTCTTCCTCTGTTGGTAATTTTGGGTCTTTCATAATTTCGCCTACAATCACACGTGGATCATAAAGAGACATTCTGGCAAGATCACTTCCAAACATCAAACATTCCCCTCGGTCTAACTCTAAAGCACTTTTTATTCCTTTAAGTGTGCTTTGCTCAGCCTCATGTATCACTTTTTTACGAGAACGTGGCTTCCAACCTTCGGGCTTTCTAGGCTTATCTAATGTCATAAAACCAAATCCCGTCCCACTTGCAAAACTTATCATAAAAGCATTATTCTTCCATTTAGCGTCAAGCACAACATCCTTTGATTTAGCGAAAGCAAGAATATCTCTTTGTAATTGAACTTCTGATTTATATGTTTTTTCCTCCTGATATTTTTTCCGAATTTCTTTACTCACATCCATGCGCCGCTGAACTATTTTTAAATATCCTGACTCCATAGGTTTGCGATTTTTTCGTTCCCGCTCCAACACAATAGAAGGCTCTACTTGCACACCATTAATCATTAATTTATGATCAACATATTTAACCTCAAAAGGTGGTTTCATAAAATGTCCATATGCAATCACACATCCCGTTTTTATACCTTTGTCCTGCCTTATTGGTCTTATGTCTATCTTGCGCGAACCTTTAATACGAGAAATTTTTCTAGCATGTTCCAACCGAGTAAGTTTTTTCTTTTCAACTTTCTCCGACTCTGCCTGCGCTATTACAAAATTTCCACTTATTAAAACTATTCCGAAAATTATTAAAATTATTTTTTTATTTATATTTTTCATATTTTTTTCCAGAGCACCAATTTAACAACTTAATATTGGTCCAATACTAAGGGGAAGGTCACACATAGAAAAACATCTATCCTTTTATTTCATACTTTTAAATATTTTGAAGTAAGAAATTTCTAATATTCACATGCTTAATACCCTTAAATTGTCCTCCCGCAGTTTTATCCATAGAAACAACAATTTTAGGGTAATTGTCATTAATCACAAGTAAATTCCCAAATTCTCTTGAACGCGTTGATTCATTTTTAAGCAAATAGGCAACCTGCACATACACTCGTTCCCCCGATTTCTCACAAACAAAATCAATTTCACGATTATCCAATTTTCCAACATTTACCTTATAACCCAACATTTTAAGACGCATGAAAACAATATTTTCAAGTATTTTATTTATATCGGTATGCCTATAACCAACTATGGCGTGGCGAATACCAAGATCTTCAAAATAATATTTTTCTCCGATTTCAAATATCTTCTTGCCGCGCACATCAGCGCGCGGAACTTTAAAAATAAGAAACGCCGAAGTTAAAAACGAAAGATAATTCAATACGATATTGGGAGAAATATTGATTTTCTGCGACTTAAGAAAATCACTAATTCGTTTGGAAGATACCAAGCTTCCTATATTATCGGACAAAAATTCAACCAACCGTTCAAGAAAGTTAACATTTCTCGCTCCATATCTGGCTACGATATCTTTGAGCAGTATTGTTTCATATATCGCGCGAAGATATTCATACACGACATCGTCTTTTAAGTTCAGGTTTATAAGATAAGGCAATCCGCCATATTTTATATATTTTAAAAATGAATCTTCACTATCCTTGAGTTTATGAAATTGCAAAAATTCCATATAAGACAATCCAAAAACTTTTATTTCTATATACCGCCCGCTAAGACATGTGGCAAGCTCCCCTGATAATAAGTCCGCATTACTACCGGTGCAATAAACATCACATTCGCCTTTAGCTTGCAAGCTGCGCAAAGCTTTTTCAAATTGTTCAATTTCCTGAATTTCATCAATAAACACAAACGATTTTTTTCCGTTTTTTGATTGGTGGGCTATATATTTTAAAAGATCCCTATAGTCTCTGATAGCGTCAAACTCGCTCAATTCCTTATTTATATAAATAATGTGATTATTTTTCAGCTTGGAGCGCTTAACTATATCCATTATTTGAAACAATAGATAACTTTTGCCAACCCTCCGCTGTCCAGTAATAACCTTAATCATTTCTTTTCCAATAAATGGTTTGATTCTGGAAAGATATTGTTCCCGTTTAATATAAGTTTTAATCATAATTAAAACTATAGCATATTATATCAAAAGTTTTAAGTATACCGAAAAGAATTTAAAACCGGCGCTTAAGATAGAAAGACGAATGAAATAAAAAGGGACAGTTCTAATTGTTTTTTATTTTGCATATCAAATCTTTTTAATTGCTCCTCCCCAAAAACAATATATCAAATTCTATCAGACATTTCCTTATGTCGGGTGGGTCCGCCCTTTCTGGGCGAGATCTCGCCAATGGCGGATAATTCAGCTGTACCTTAATTTGGGTTGGAGTGAGTGGACTGGGCTTTCAAAGGACTGCTACGAACACAAGTTCTCGAGTTGCTATCTTGCATTGATGCGGAAGGTTCGTTGTTCCAAGCACAGTACTGGGAGACCCTGGTCATGCGTGTAAACACAACTGACATCCCTGTCCTATACAAACATTTCTCTACAAGTTTCAAATTTAATATCATATAAGAACAAATTCAACTCGTTTAAGGCTCTGTGATCAAATTACTTAGTCATTTGGAAGCTTAGCTTTAAATTGAGGTTAAGGCACAATGCAGGAGAAAGGTTATTGCCTGCAAATAAAGAATAACGAATAAATCAACAAAAGATGAGCTTCTCCAGAGGAGCTGCCTAATTTTTGGCTGCACCTACATCACTCATCGCTTACAGACCGCAGAGGGTATGCTCACTCTTCGTTCTTTGTTTCGCTCAAAAATTAAACAGCCAAACGGTTAATTAATTTTATCATAGAGCCTAAGGATATTAATTTATGGAAATAGGAATAGTCGGACTGCCTAATGTAGGAAAATCAACGCTCTTCAATGCTTTAACCAAAGCGGGAGCCGCGTCTTCAAATTACCCTTTCACCACTATAGACCCAAATGTCGGTATTGTTTCTCTTCCCGATAGACGACTGGATAAACTTTTTGAAATTTTTCAGCCGCCGAAAAAAACACCCGCTTATATAAAGTTTGTGGATATTGCCGGACTTGTTAAAGGCGCGTCCAAAGGAGAAGGCCTTGGAAATAAATTTCTGGCCAATATACGGGAAGTGGACGCCATAATTCAAGTTGTAAGGGCTTTTGATAATCCCGATGTTGTCCATGTTTTGGGCGAAGTTGAACCCATACGAGATATTGAAATAATTGAGACTGAATTGATGCTGGCGGATTTGGAATCCATTGAAAAAATGATAAGTAAAAACACCGGCTATGTAAAATCAGGAGATAAAGAAGCCATTGCCAAAATGGAGAAACTTGAAAATATAAAAAAAGCTCTCTCCGATGGCAACCCCGCTTCGGACTGCGGATACTCAAAAGAAGAATTATGGGACTTTAACCTTTTAACCGTGAAACCTATCTTATATGTAGCCAATACCTCAGAAACTCCCAACACTGAATTGATTGAAAAATTTAAAAAATACGCCGAATCCAAAAACGCGGGTTTTGTGCAAGTATCGGCTCAAATAGAATCTGAAATAGCTGAACTTCCCGATGATGAAAAATCAATCTTTTTGCAAGACATAGGGGAAGAATACACGGGCCTTGAAAAAATAGCTCTGGCGGCGCAGAAACTTTTACACCTTATTTCTTTCTTTACGGCAGGCAGTGAGGATGAAGTCAGAGCATGGAGTTTAAAAGAAGGTTCAACGGCCCCGCAAGCGGCAGGCAGAATACACACGGATTTTGAAAGGGGCTTTATAAAGGCCGATATATATTCTTTTGAAAGTATTTGCGAACATAAAACCGAAAAGATACTTAAAGAAAAAGGCCTTATCCGCTTGGAAGGAAAGTCCTATATTGTTAAAGACGGAGATATCTGCTTCTTTAAATTCAATGTCTAACCGGTACAACCCTCGGGGTTGTATTGGTTTTATTTTAGCGTAACGGAATTTCAATATTTAAAAGCAACCACGAAAACGCGAAAAGTGGGAAGACACGAAAAAACAGCGAAACAAATTAAAATATATTTCGTGCTTTCAGTCTTTCGTGCCTTCGTGGTAGTGTTTCATAAAGAGTTCCGCCGGAATGACGGTTAATCTACTTCTTGAGATTGTTCCTTTTTTAAGCTTTCCAAAATTTCTTCTATTTTAAGTTTTAGGCTTTGGCTTTTTGTCAGTTTCCATGCCGACTTATAGTTTATAATAGCCCACGGAATATTACCGATTTTTCTCTGACAGTAAGAAAGACCGAGATAAGCGTTCACCACATTCCTATCCGTAATATTAAGCCTTTTAGCGATTTCAATGGCTAACATATATAATTTTATACCTTCATTGAATTTTTCTTGTTTGCCAAGAGAGGTTCCTTGCCGCTCAAAAACATATATTCGCCGCGGATCATCGGGAGTTAAAAATCTTAAAGCGCCGGTATATCTTCCAGCCGCTTCCATATAAAATCCTTTAGAAAAAGAATCATCCGCTTCTTCCACATAACTTTCATAGCTTTCGGCAAGCAGATACTCTTCTTCCTCTTCAGTATCGGGGATTTTATCAAAATCCATTTTTGATTGAGGTTTAGCGGAACTATGCTTTAAATCAGAAGTCTTTCTTGATGATGTGATACCGGCAATGGCAAATCGGTAGCCCGCTGAAATACCAAATGTATTCCAATTATCACTATTGTCTCCGGTGGGAAATCCCGCGTATTTAAGAGCAAAAATATAATCTCCGTAAACAAAAGGCGCCGATAATTCCAAGGCAAAACCGCTCCAAGAATCATCTCCGCTAATACTGCCGGAATAATTTATATTGCCGAAAGCCATACCGGCGGAAATGCCGGGCTTAAAATTCCAGTTTCCGCCTATGGGAATATCGGTTTTTAATTCTCCCAATAACCGTATAAAACTCATATCCATTTCCCAATTCAAAGCGCTGCCAAGTATTCCCGATTTATATTCGGCATTTGGACCCATTATATAGCCCAAACTTCCTCCTGCCTCAAGATTATTCCTTACGGGACGAAGATAGGTAAATCTCAGGCCAAAAGCTCCGCCGGAATCAACATTGGAAGCTGTTTCATCGGGAGCAAAATATTCAAGTTCAAGGGAAAAAGGTTTTTGTTCTCTAAAGGCCGCGGCGGATTGGATTAAAACAAATGACAAAATAAAAACCAAAAATATTCTTTTTTTCATTTTTTACATCCTCTGGGTTTACATCAACTCAATATGTCTAAAATTCAATATTATTAAGAAGTTTATCCTTTTAATATATCCTTTTTATTAAAAATCTTTAATAAAATTTTAAGCGTTTTTTTATAAATGTCCGGTTTTTTGGATTCCCGCGGCCCGGCTATATTTAGAGTTTTCGGAGAATATTCTTCGAGAAACTCTTTTATTTCTTTGGCTATATTTTTATCTTTTAAATCCACAATTTTTACGGGTTTTTTTAACTTCTTACAAATAATAAAAGTAAAAAGGGTTCCCCCTTCAAGCTCCCCTTCTTTTATGATTAGGGTGGCGCAAGAATATTTAATATTCAAACGGGTCCTCACGGCATAATTTGAAGAATAGCTTTCAGTAAGCGGATATTTATCGCTTATTCTTCCATCTTCCGCCAATCTTCCTTTGGGAATATAGCCGCCGCAAGCAATTTTCAATGTAATGGCCGCGTCCAAAGCCGCCCTGTCAACACCGCTTTGACCTCCTGAAACAATTTTTCGCAATATAAACTTTTCCCCTCTTTCCATTATATATATGGTACAAAAATTATACCCCTGATAATGAAACAAGACATGCAATGGCAAAAAATTATAAAATCTGCTTATGCCCAATACTTTAGATATAAACCCTGATTCCTTAACCCTTGATAAATTGGGTTTAAATTCAAAACAACTTGAAGCAGTTAAATATTTTGAAAACCCTCTTTTAATTCTCGCGGGAGCGGGAACGGGCAAGACAAAAACCCTGACTTCCAAGATAGCTCTTTTAATAGCTTCCGGCATAGCCCCCAATAAAATACTGGCCATAACTTTTACCAATAAAGCCGCCGCTGAAATGCGCCAGCGCATAGCGCAAATAACTCCTTATTCAAGCGGGATATGGATGCACACCTTTCACGCCTTGGGAGCCAAACTTCTCCGGCAGCATGGCTCGCTTATCGGCATTAAGCAAGATTTTGTAATTTATGACGCGGACGATCAAAAAAAACTTATAACTTTAATATTGAAAGAAATCGGCCTTGAAAATGAAAAGAATAAAATCAATCTCTATATAAATCTGATTTCAAAAGCCAAAGACGATTTGATAGATGAAAAAGCCTACGCCCAAATGGCTGAAGCTTCGGGTGAAACCAATCGCCTGACTACCGCGAGAATTTATCGGCTTTATCAGGCAAAAATGGAGCTTGCCGGCGCTTTGGATTTCGGCGACCTTATACACAAAACCTGCAAACTCCTGCGAGAAAAAGATGATTTACGCGAATATTATCAAAACCATTTTAAATATGTTCTCGTGGATGAATATCAAGACACCAATCACGCGCAATATGTTCTGGTAAAGGCCTTATCTGAAAAACATCAAAACCTCTGCGTCGTCGGAGACCCGGATCAAACGATTTACTCATGGCGCGGCGCGAATATCCGCAATATCATGGAGTTTGAAAAAGATTTTAAAAACGCGAAAACAATTGTCCTTGAGCAAAATTACCGTTCAACCGCCAATATACTGAATGCCGCCAATAAAGTTATAGTTAGAAACAAATGCAGACAGGCAAAAGATCTTTGGACAAAAAACAATGATGGCGATAATGTGGAAATCATAGAATGTTCGGGTGAAATAGATGAATCAAGATTTGTTTATAATAAAATCAAAAAGCTGACCGCCTCCGGCGCCCAAACTTATAATGATTTTGTGGTTTTCTACAGAACAAACGCGCAAAGCCGCTCATTTGAAGAAACCTTTATGAGAATGAGCGTTCCCTACCGTCTCATCGGCTCGATTAAATTTTACAATAGAAAAGAAATTAAAGATGCCGTGGCCTATTTTAGGCTTTTGGCTAATCCGGATGACACTGTAAGCCTCGCGCGAATAATAAATACTCCGACCAGAGGCATCGGTAAAACGGCTCTTGAAAAAATTCAGGCTTATGCCCTGGAAAACCAAATGCCCATGTTCAAGGCTCTGGAAAATGAATTTCAAATCCCAAAACTGACCCCGATGGCCAGGAGGGGAATTAAAGAATTCACAATACTGATAAACAATTTAAAGAACGAAGTGGGAGAAACTCCGCTATATGTGATTATTGAAAAATTATTGACAAAATCAGGCTACTGGCAATCCATTGAAGATTTATCGGAAAAAGATCCCGAAGCTTCTCTGACGAAACTGGGTAATCTTCAAGAACTTGTTAATGCGGTTAAAGAATTTGAAGACAGAATGGAAAAACAGAATAGCGCCCCTTCAATACATAAATTCCTGGAAAATGTTTCTCTGGCATCCGAAGTGGATAATTTGGAATATAGCGAATATGCCGTAACATTAATGACTGTTCATCTTGCCAAGGGCTTGGAATTTCCAACGGTATTTTTAACGGGCATGGAAGACGGCTTATTTCCGATTAACGCTTCTCACTCTTCAAACAACGAAATGGAAGAAGAAAGACGGCTCTGCTATGTGGGCATGACCAGAGCAAAGCAAAAACTTTATATGACATGGGCGAATACAAGAAAAATATTCGGGAAAACCTATCCCAATATGGCCTCCAGATTTTTATTTGAAACGGAACTGATTAAAGGAAAAGAAGAAAAACAAGATGAAGAAGCGCCGCAAACCGCCGCTCCCTATGTTCCTCAAGGCTCCGGAATAGTCCCGGGACGCAAAGTATCCCATCCTGTTTATGGAATAGGGAAAGTGGTCAACCTTGTGGGAACGGGAGAATTCAGCAAAGTAACCGTTGTTTTCGCTAATGGCGGAAAACAAACTTTTATGCTTAAATACGCTCCGCTTGAAACAGTTTAACGACAGAACAAAAATATTGAAGCAGGAAGTAAGATTTAAATTGTTTTTTACTCAACCTCAACCTTGACCTTAATTTAAATTCTCAAAGGAGAATTTTTTTATGGAAATAACAAAAAAAGATATTGAACACATAGCCGAACTCGCGAAATTGGAGTTAACGGATAAAGAAAAAGAAATTTACGGCTCGCAATTAAAAGATATTCTTGTCTGGATGAAAGAACTGAATAAGGCCGATATATCCAAAACTGAGCCCGCGTCGTGCTCCCTGGGCGCGGAAAATGTTTTAAGAGATGATATTGTGGAAAAATTCCCGGATACGGCGGCTCTTTTGAATAATGTTCCTGAAAAAGAATTTGATTTTATAAAGGTTGAAAAGGTAATCGACTAAAAAGGCTCTTAGAGCCTTTTTAAGCCAGACAGCGCGGCAGTGATACAGACTGACAGATGAAATAGAAAAAATTTAAAAAAAGCAATAATAAAAAATTATGAACAAAGCGATTTTAATAGCCAAAAAAGTTAAAAGCGGAGAACTTAAAGCCGCGGATATAATAAAAGAATATCTGGAAAGAATAAAAGAAAAAGACGAGAAGATAAACGCTTTCCTGGAAGTCTTTACGGACTCGGCTTTAAAAAAAGCCGCGGAAATAGATTTAAAAATTAAACAGGGAAAGCCCGTGGGGAAACTTGCCGGCGTTCCCGTGGCGATAAAAGACAATATGCTGTATAAAAACCATAAGATGTCTTGCGCTTCCAAAATACTCGAGCATTATGTTTCGCCTTATAGCGCGACAGTGGTGGAAAAATTATTAAATGAAGATGCCGTAATAATAGGCAGAACCAATATGGATGAATTTGCCATGGGCTCCTCAACTGAAAACTCATCCTTTAAAAACACAAAAAACCCGCTTAATGAAAACTATGTGCCGGGAGGCTCTTCCGGAGGCTCCGCGGCGGCGGTTGCGGCGGATATGGCCTTAATCTCTCTCGGCTCGGATACCGGCGGCTCAATTCGCCAGCCGGCGGCTTTCTGCGGAGTTTATGGCTTGAAGCCCACTTATGGCAGTGTTTCAAGATACGGCCTCGCGGCTTTTGCCTCAAGCCTGGACCAGATTGGCTGTTTTACCAATAACCCCGAGGATATGGAACTGGTTTTTTCAGTCATATCGGGCCATGATAAAAGAGATTCAACATCAAGCCGCCTCCGGCAAACAAAAAAAGAGTTTGATATTAAAACGGTAAAAATAGGCATACCAAAAGAACATTTCATGGATGGCCTTAAACCGGAAATAAAAAAAGAATTTTTATCAACAGTCCAAACATTAAAAAACCTGGGCGCGAATATTATCAATATTTCACTGCCCAATGCCAGATACGCGCTTCCGGCTTATTACATAATATCTTCAAGCGAAGCCAGCGCGAATCTCGGAAGATATGACGGGATGCGTTACGGCCTAAATTCCAAAAATGCGGACTCTCTGGCAAGCTCTTATAAACTCACCCGCGGAGAAGGTTTCGGGCCGGAAGTAAAAAGAAGAATAATGCTTGGAACCTACAGTTTAAGCGCGGGCTATTATGACGCCTATTATATTAAAGCTCAGAAAATAAGGACTCTCATAAAAAAAGACTTCAAAAAAGCCTTCAAAGAAGTCGATATTATATTAACGCCGACAACGCCGACAAACGCGTTTAAATTCGGCGAAAAATCAAAAGATCCCATTTCAATGTATCTCTCGGACATATTCACCATCCCGGCAAATTTGGCGGGCGTATGCGCCGTTTCAGCGCCGTCTAAAAATACAGATGAAAACGGATTATCGGCGGGCATGCAATTTATTTCAAATCATTTTAATGAAAACGCTCTCTTTCCGCTGATGGGACTTCTAAATAATGACTGATATGAACACGCCAAATAAAAAAGAACATTCGGCCGGCGGAGTGGTTATTGATTCAAAAAAACTGCTGATTATTCTAATGAATACATTAGGCGGACGAAAAATATGGACTTTTCCAAAAGGCCATCTTGAAAAAGATGAAACGGCCCAAAACGCGGCTGTGAGAGAAGTGCGGGAAGAAACGGGTTATCAATGCCGTATTAAAGAAAAAATTTTTGAAGCCCATTACAGTTTTTTTAGAAATGGCTTTAAAGTTGATAAAACCGTTGATTGGTTTATGATGGAAAAAATAGGCGAGCAAGGCGTGGTGGAAACGCCGGATGAAATTTCCGATTTAAAATGGCTTTCAATAGATGAAGCCGAGAAAACCTTAACTTATCCGAGCGATTTAAAAATTATAAATTTTCTAAGAGATAAAAATGTCTGACTTACAAACCGTAATAGGCCTTGAAATACACTTGCAATTGAAAACAAAAACCAAAATGTTTTGCGCTTGCGCCGCGGTAGAAACCCAAGCGAAAGCCAATAGCTCAATATGCCCCGTTTGCACGGGCCAGCCGGGAGCTTTGCCGGTTATCAATAAAAAAGCGGTGGAACTGGGCGTTAAAGCGGCTCTCGCGATTAACTGCGATATAGAGCCTTATTCCATTTTTGCCAGAAAAAATTATTTTTATCCCGACCTACCCAAATCTTATCAGATTTCGCAATTTGAAAAACCTCTGGCGCGGCGCGGCCATATCAAAATAGAAACTCCCGCCGGAGAAAAAAGTATAGGCGTCACCAGAGCGCATCTTGAAGAAGACGCGGGAAAATCCCTTCACGCTCTCGGCGGTAAAATCTTGGATTATTCTCTTATTGATTTAAATCGCGCCGGAGTTCCTTTGCTTGAAATAGTATCTGAGCCCGATATAAATTCTCCCGAAGAAGCGCGCGCCTATCTTGTGGAACTTAAGAAAACAATTCAGTGGCTCGGAGT
>DAOWCC010000032.1 GCA_030639665.1 Elusimicrobiota bacterium
ACAAGTCCATATGCGTTTCAATATTATTTGGTTCTTTTTCTAATATTTTTTCAAATTTGCTTATATTTTCTTTTTCGCCCGCTTCTAACAGATCAACACACCCACTTATATTAAAAAGTAAAATAAAGCCTAAAATAATTTTTAACTTCATAATTTTTCCTATTTCATCAGAGTTTTATTCTGCTCTATCGCTACTTTACACCACTCACCACTATTCACTTGTCACTGTTTTTTCTATTTCATCATTGGCGCTTTTACGCCATTTTCTTTAGCGAAATTAATGGCTTTATCATAACCCGCGTCAACATGTCTTAAAACGCCCATAGCCGGGTCATTGGATAAAACCCTTTCAATTCTTTTATCCATTTCTTTTGTTCCGTCAGCTACCGTAACTTGTCCGGCATGTAAAGAATAACCCATGCCGACGCCGCCGCCATGATGGAAAGAAACCCATGAAGCGCCCGAGGCGGTATTTACAAGAGCGTTTAAAATAGGCCAGTCCGCTATAGCGTCGGAACCGTCTTTCATGTTTTCCGTTTCTCTGTAAGGGCTCGCGACTGAGCCCGCGTCAAGATGATCGCGGCCTATCGCCAGCGGAGCTGAAATTTTCCCCTGCCTGATATAATCATTAAAGGCAAGCCCCAGTTTTTCTCTTTCGCCATAACCAAGCCAGCATATTCTCGACGGCAGACCTTGGAATTTCACTTGCTCGGAAGCCATTTTTATCCATCTTTTCAAATGTTCGTTTTTAGGAAACAAATCAAGAACCAATTTATCGGTAACCGCTATATCCTCGGGATTTCCCGAAAGCGCCGCCCATCTGAACGGTCCTTTACCTTCACAAAAAAGGTCTCTTATATAAGCGGGAACAAAACCGGGAAAATCATAAGCGTTTTTAACTCCCTGCTTAAAAGCCATTGTTCTTATATTATTGCCGTAATCAAATGTTATGGCCCCCTTTTTCTGTAAATCAAGCATAGCCTCAACATGAATCGCGATAGACTTCATTGCCAGCTCCAAATAAGCTTTTGGATCTTTTTCACGCAATTCGTCCGCCTCAGTTAAACTCATGCCTTTGGGAATATATCCCTTCATGGGATCATGCGCCGAGGTTTGATCGGTAAGAACATCAATTTTAATATTTCTTTTTGCCATTTCCGGAACAATTTCAGCGCAATTGCCGACGAGACCTATGGAAAAAGGCGTTCCGTCTTTTAAATGTTCATCCGCCATGCGCAAAGCCTCATCCAAAGAATCCGTCATAGCGTTAATATATTTTGTCTCAAGCCGTTTTTTTATTCTTTCGGGATCAACTTCAATGATAATCGCCACGCCATTATTCATGGTGATGGAAAGAGGCTGGGCTCCGCCCATGCCGCCAAGTCCGCCGGAAACAACCAGTTTCCGTCTTAAATCCGAATTAAAATGCTTTTTGGCCAAAGCGGCAAAAGTTTCATAAGTGCCCTGCAATATGCCTTGAGTTCCTATATAAATCCAACTCCCCGCCGTCATCTGGCCGTACATCATAAGGCCTTTTTTTTCAAGCTCGTCAAAAACTTCCCAATTGGCCCAATTACCGACGAGATTTGAATTCGCAATCAATACTCTCGGCGCGTATTCATGTGTTTTCAATATTCCGGCCGCCTTGCCGGACTGCACAAGCAAAGTCTCATCATTTTCAAGACCGATTAAAGATTTAACTATGCCTTTGTAACAATCCCAATTTCTCGCGACTTTTCCCCGTCCGCCGTAAACGATTAAATCTTCCGGTTTCTCAGCCACCTCGGCATCCAGATTATTCATAAGCATGCGCATGGCGGCTTCCTGCTGCCAGCCTTTGCAAGTAAGCGTATTTCCTCTCGGAGCTTTGATTTTTTCAGTCATTATATTCACCCTTCCACCTTCTTAGCGGCAGCAAGCCGCTTTTTAAATTCCCTATCATCACTTTGTATCTCATTTAACACACTTTTCGGTGTGTAAGCAGGTGGTAGGGTCATAATTTTCATCCTTTAAAAGAAATTGTGGAAAATTCAGTAATTAGCGCTGGAAGTTTCCTTCTTTCCTAATATCCTAATCACCTTATTACCTAATTGCCTCTTGGTAAAAAATATCCGTCTAAAATCGCCTCAGCCACTCTCTCGATTCTATCTGAAAAAACTTCATCGCCCTTAAAGGCGGGAGAAATTTTTCGCAGTTTCATTATCGCTTCTTCAAGAAAAGCGCTCGATTTTAGCGGCCTGTGAAACTCCACGCCCTGCGCGGCGGCCATTAATTCTATAGCTGTAATTCTTGAAACATTTTTAATAATCTCTTTTAATTTTAAAGCCGCCGTCATTCCCATGCTGACAAAATCTTCCTTATTGGCGGATGTGGGAATGGAATCACTGCTGGCGGAATGGCTAAAAATTTTATTTTCATTCGCTAGAGCGGCGGCGGTAACATGAGCTATCATAAAACCCGATTCAAGACCGGGATTTTTAGTCAAAAAAGGCGGCTGAATTTCAAAATCACTTACAAGCTGAGCAATGCGGCGCTCGGACATATTGCCCATAGCCGTTATGGAAATACCCATAAAATCAAAGGCGAAAGCAATGGCCTGACCATGAAAATTACCGCCGGATAAAACATCTATGGGCGATGTTTTTTTATTTTTAACGGCATCAACTATAACGGGATTATCCGTAACACTGGCAAGTTCCGTTTCAACAACATTAAAGGCGTATTCAAGAGAATCTCTGACAGCGCCCAAAACTTGCGGCATACATCTTAAGCTGTAAGGATCTTGAACTCTCTTGTCATCAATTTTATGAGAAGCCCTTATCGCGCTATGAGCCAATAATTTCTTAAGTTTGCTCGCGACAAACAATTGGCCTCTGTGAGGCTTAAGATAATGTATCCTTTCATCAAAAGCGTCATCGGTTCCCTTCAAAGCTTCCACCGTCATGGCCCCGGTAATTAATGTCGCTTCAAATAATTTTAAAGCGTCATATAAAGCAAGCCCGCCGACAGATTGCATAGCTTGAGTGCCGTTTATAAGAGCCAAACCTTCTTTTTCACAAAGCTCTATGGCTTTGATATTAAGTTTTTTTAAAATCTTCGCGGTAGGCAGCCATTCGATTTTTTTAGAACCGGCAAGTCTGGCTTTCCCCTCTCCAATCAAGCATAAAGCCATATGAGCGCTCGGCGCCAAATCTCCGCTCGCTCCAACCGAACCTTTGCAGGGAATATAAGGAATCAAACCCTTATTTATAAATTGAACCAAGGTTTCTATGACTATGGGTCTTACACCCGAATGAGCCCTTGAAAGTTCATTGGCCCTTACAAACATTAAGCCGCGCGCTTCTTTCGCACTTAAAGGCTCTCCCACTCCGCATGAATGGCTTCTGATAAGGTTTACCTGAAGTTTTTTTAAGTTGGCGCCCGTTATGCGAGCTGAAGCGAGTTCTCCAAAACCGGTGTTAATGCCATACATCGTTTTATCTTGTTTTAGCAGTTTATCAAGCTCTTTTCTGGTTTTTAATACTTTTTTCTTTGACACGCCGGATAAAACCACTTTTCTTTTTCCCTCAGCTATTAAGGAAAAATCGTTTATAAGCAAACTATCTCCAAGTTCAAATTTTTTCATTTTCATCTACCGCTCCTTAAGGTGCATGATCTGATTACTTCATCATTTGGAAGCTCAGTGTGAACTGGGCTATCAAAAATTTACAACGAATACAGCTCTCAAACTTATTATCTTACAACTTTAAGTTAATTTCAAAGCGCGATGAATGAGAAGGCTTTCGCCTGTGAATAAAGAGCAACGAAGAAATTAACAAAAGATGAGCTTCCTCAAAGAGGCTGACTGATTTTTGACTACAACTTCGTCACTCATCGCTCACAGACCACACAGGGTATACTCGCTCTTCATTTCTCGTTTCGCTAAAAAATTAGCTCAGCCAAATGGTAAATTAATTATATCATACACCCTTAATCTTTTTCATCATATCGCCAAGCGTGACAATACCGTCTTTTTTAAAAATAATAATAAAATGTTCGAATATTTTTTGCGTCATAATGACATCATTTAAAGCTCTATGCCAGCCATCAACCGATATGCCCAGTTCCTTGGCCACCGTGCCCAGCTTATTATTATTGAATTTACCAAACTTACGCGCGATTTCAAGTGTGTCCACAAATGCCAGTTCGGGAAACTTCATTCCCACGCGTTCAAATTCCATTTCAAGAAATTTAATATCGAATTTAACATTATGGCCCAATAAAACAGTTCCTTCCATAATAGCCGTTAATTTATGAACCACTTCCCCAAACTTAGGGCTTTGACAAACCATATCATCGGTAATGCCATGAACATTGGAAGCGACACACGGAATGGACATTTCAGGATTTACCAAAGCTGAAAAATCTTCTTTTTTCTCCACTCCTTGAAAAGTTACGGCGGCTATCTCGCAAACTCTGGAATTTAAAGGCGAAAGCCCCGTTGTTTCAACATCTATGGAGGCGAAAACAATATCATCAATGGATTTACTAAGAATCAGATTGGACATTTTTGATTTCCTTATATTTTAAATTAAACACCGCTAATGAAGGGCATTATTAAAGGCAAGACTTACAAAAATCAGAAATTGTTTTTAAAGATACGCTTATATTATAGACTGCCGTAATAAACAAATCTTGCCATTAAACCGAAAACCGTTGTTATCAAAATACTTATGACAACATTCGCGTACGACAAATCAATTATTCTTTTTCTTTTTATATAAAACATCTGGAACGCCCATGCCAACATAAACGGTATCCACCAATATCCGCTGACAAAAAAGAAACCCCATAACACCATTCTTTCAAAAATGAGAAAATATTTTTCATCAAATGCAGGAAAAGTCACTCCGCCCAGATCTTTTTCTATGAAATAAATCAATACGGTTGTCACATGAGTGATAATAACGAATGTCGTTATTATTATAACCCACTTTTCATTGCCGAAAAAGACTTCATTTAAATTGTATATCGGGGAGACCATAAACAGCACAATTACATGAAAAAACTGATCGGTTAAAAAACATATGGTGCTGTCTTTTACATTAAGGTTTTTCAGCACATAAACACGAGCCTCATCCACAAGAAAGTGAAACACAAGGATAATGAGCATCACCCACCAGCCGTTTATCTTTAAAAAACCCCAATCAAGCCAGACCTCGCCCAAGTAATTATAAGTCAGCGCTATGGAAACAATAAGGTGAGTCCCGCAATGAATAATCATTCCCAAAATACCTTTGCGTTTAAGGCGATTCACAATATCAAACTGCAAAGTGAAATCAGCCAAGAAATGCGCCAGTAAGAGTCTCCAAAATATAATCATTAATATACCTTACTTTCCCGTAAGAGTGATAACTCCATCCCAATTTTCGGGAGGATTTTCAATATACTCTTTCGACAAATTTTTATAATAATCACTGGGGCCGTCTTTGGCGTCCAGTTTAAGGGCTTTATCAAATTGAGTCAAAGCTTTTTTATAATCGAATTTATAGAATAAATCCAAACCTTTATTGTATTCGTCAACCAATTTGCTCATCTCGCCGGAAAGCTCGCCTTTTTTAGCCAATAATTCATAAACCTTCACAGGCAAAGCCTTACCAATTACTTTTATTTTACCTAAGAAACGGGCTTCAACCTCATCTTTGGCTTCATCATAAGTAAATTCACTAAGCATTATCTTACTCCCAAAAAACTTATTGGCGCTTTCAAGCCTTGAGGCTAAATTCACTGTATCTCCGAGAACGGTATAAGACAAGCGGGTGTTTGAGCCCATATTTCCAACAACCGCGGGACCTGAATTTAAACCGATTCTAATGGCGGGTTGTTCCTCTCCTTTAACGGCAGCGCCGTTTAATCTATCAAGTTCCGTCATACAATCTATAGCCGCGAGACAAGTTAAAGTTCTATGCTTGTCTTGGTCCAAAGGAGCGTTCCAAAATGCCATTATGCAATCGCCGATATATTTATCAACCACGCCGTCATACTTCAAAATGATATCCGTAAAGCCCGATAGATATTTATTAAGCATTTGAGTAAGTTCTTCGGGAGATAACTTTTCAGATATGGAAGTAAAATGCGCGATATCCAAGAAGAAAACCGTCATATCTCTTTTATCACCGCCAAGCTTAAGTTTTGAAGGGTCTTCCGTTATAACTTTAACAACTTTAGGTGAGAGATATTGGCCGAATGTATTTTTAATCCATGCTTTTTCTCTGCCTTCGGTAAAAGCCTTATGAACAATTATGGTAAGAAATGAGAGCCACAAACCAATCAAAGGACCTATAAAAGAAAATCTTATACCATTTGAAAAGAAATATACATTCAAATAATAAAGAAAAATAGTTGAGACAATAACCGGAATAAAAATAGTAAGAGCTGAATATTTTCTTAAAAAATAAGGACCAAAAATAAAAAGACCCAAAATTAATGCTAAAAGCCCCATGCTTCCCGTTTTAAGATAATCCTCATTAAGTAAATTATCTAAAGATGTGGCATGATACTCCACTCCAATCCATTGTGAGACAAAAGGAGACGGATGATGATCATAAGCACCCAAAGTGGTGGAACCCACAAGCGCTATACCGCCCTTTATAATTTCTTTCTCTTCTTTTGTAAGCTTATTTCTAACTATGTCCACAATTGAAATATGCTCGTAAACATACCTACTGGCTTTCTCAGCTCCCAAATGCCAGTCTATAGGTTTTCTAAAATTAAGATACTGAATCTCATCTACATCTAAAATATCCTTTTTTGTTTTTAAATAGAAATCGGTAATATGCATATCTTTATAACTTGCATAAAGCGCCGCTGATAAAACAGGCATAGGAATTCCATCACATCTATTTTTAAGACATTCCCTTCCGCCGGGAATGGCGTTCGAATAAATAGCATCATCCACAAATAATTTAACTTTTCTAACTCCGCCATCACTATCACTAACTTGATCAACATTTGGAGTCGCGATATATCTGCTATATGCTGAAAATTTATCTGAAAAAGGCACTTTTATTTCATTTCCCACCTCAGTCTCTACCCTTGCAAAAAGATTAACAACATTTCTATTTTTCTTTACAGAAGATATTAATCTTCTATCATCCAAAGGATTGTCTCTATAGGGCTCAAAAAACATAACATCCATACCAATGGTCTTTACACCTAATTTCCCCAAATTATCTATCATTGAAGCATAATATCTTCTTTTAAGAGGATAACCCAATGCACTAGTGGTTTTTTCATCTATGGCGGCTATAAAAATTCTTTTATCCCCAGACTTTTTAGCATAATTCCTAAACATACGATCAGTCCACTTGCTTTCAAAACCATTTGTAGGACCTCCTCCAAGAAGTAACGCTATTGAGCAAGAAAACAACATAATGAACGCTAAAAAAATTTCAAAAGCAAGAATAAGTTTATTTGTTTTTTTCATAGATTAAACCCCGTTAGAAATAGCCCTTTCCGGGACACACTCTTTTTAAATCTTATTTACCAATTTACGATGTTTTATCATTAAAGCATCATTACTAAAACTTCCAATCATATATTTCTAACGGGGCAAGCCCCATTAATAAATACCATAAAGTCATTATATACGCCAATATACTCTAAAGAAACATTTTATATAAATGCGTCGACAATTAAAAGGTGATTTCAACTTTCTTTTAATTTCAATTCAATCTTAAAAACACTGCCCTTATCCACAAGCGATTTAACACCTATATTTCCACCGTGCATCTCAATGATTTTCTTGGCTATGGCAAGCCCAAGACCCGAACCTCTGCGGCTATCTTCGTTTCCGGAAACCTGAACATATTTTTCAAAAATCTTATCCAATTTATCTCCGGGAATGCCCCGTCCGGTGTCTGAAACTGAAATTTCCAAAATATTTTTATTTTTTAAACATAAAAATTCGACCTTGCCTTCACATGGAGTAAACTTAAGAGCGTTTGACAATAAATTTTCAATCACCCTTCTTAAAAGATTCTCATCGCCGTCAATAATGGTTTTGTCTATGCTTTTTAAAGACAATTTAAAGTTTATATTCTTTTCATCATAAAGAATTTTAAACTTCTTCGTTATATCTTTTAAAAATTCTTCAAGTTTTATTTCATTGAAATTGGGATTAAGATTGCCCGCTTCAATGCGCGATATATCCAAAATATTCTGCAATAATTCAAAAAGATGACTGCTTGAACTCTTTATATTATCGATATACTCCGAATTTTTTTCCGGCTCTTTGGAATTTTCCAAAAGTTTAATATAGCCTTGCATGGTTAAAAGCGGAACGCGAATATCATGAGCCACCGAATGAAAAAAATCTTCCTTTATTTTCACAATTTCTTGCTCCAGAGTAATATCGCTCATTATCATAAACACACCGGGGTTTTTCGTCTTAGACTTTAATTGCTCAATATTTACTCTGTAATATTTTTTTTCCCCGTTCGGCCCTGCGTTTACGGTAATTATATCCGACTTTTTTTTCATCTCAATAATATCGCTTATTTTCAAACGCTTAAATTTAGAATCTTGCCGGCTTTTACCCTCACCCTCAATATCCAGAATATTTCCGGCGATTTTATTCGCATATAAAGGAACGCCGTTTGAATCGGCAAGAACAACGGCATCCTGCATTAAACTCATCAATAAATCCACTTTGCGCTTTTCCTCTATTATCTTTTCCACCTGCATATCCTGATACTTGTTGACATCCTGCATCATGGCGTTAAAAGCCTTCATAAGAGAAGAAAATTCCGTAAAATCGGATTCTTCCTTAACGGGAATCTTGAAGTTTTTGGCCGAAACCCTTTTGGCTCCTTCCATCAATTCCCCGACCGGATTAATAAGTTTTCTGCTGAAAAAGAGAGCGGAAAAATAAAAAACCGTGGCTATGGCAAGCAGAAAAAATAAAATAAGCGAAGTTATCAGATTAATGCCGGAAAAAGCTTCCCCTCTCCTGCCTAAAGTTATAATGGCGGCGTTAAATTCGGGAATTTCGCTAAAAGAGCCTATGTACGCGAATTTATTTGACGGTATATAATCCGAACTTTTCTTTCCGCTTTCAAACAGTTTTTTTAATTCACTTGAACCGATAACCGGAATATCATTATTAAAATTAAACAGATTGCCTTCGAAATCGGATATATATATCCTGCCGCTGCCTCCTATCCTCTGGTTTGAAAGGCCAAAGAGCATCTCTTTCAAATTTAAAACGCCTATAAAATACCGTCCCGTTTCTTTAATGGGCGATATAATGGCGCATATCGGCAGATCATATATAATTTCAAAATTTCCTATCGCGTTTTTTTTCAGGTTTTTAGAATTAAGAAAAACGGAATTTTCCGAGAAATCAAGAAAGCCGAATCTTCTTTTCATTTCGACGGCTGAAGATTTTAAAATTTCTTTGCCGTCAGAGTCCAAAATGCCGGCAAGAAGAAATTGAGGATTGTCATTTAAAAATTTATCCAGCTTTTTCTTGCCGCCTTTTGGCTGTATTATATTTTTTAAAGAAGTTATATCGGAAAGTTTTTCATCTATATCCTTAAAATCCCTTTTAACCATAACGGATGCCATGGCGGATATATTTTCATGAAGCGCGAGTATATTATTTTTTGCTACGGATTGATAATAGAATAAGAAAATAGCGGTCGGAATTATAGGGATGAGACCTATACCGAAAACAATTGTTAAAAGGCGATTAAAAAGACTCATAGACCTGCTTTTGGCGAATAGTAATTCGCCCGCTACAAACTTTTTCGATTGCTATTTCTTTATTCGTTTTTGGACAGCTTTAACCAATTTGGGCACAATATTGTGAACATCGCCGACAATGCCGTACTTGGCGACATTAAAAATTGGCGCGTTCGGATCTTTATTTATGGCGATAATTATATCGGAAGATTTCATGCCGACAATATGCTGAACCGCTCCCGATATGCCGCAAGCCACATAAAGCTTGGGAGACACCGTGGTTCCGCTTTGTCCAACCTGGCGGGTTTTTTCCTTAAACCCCAAATCAACGGCGGCGCGCGATGCCCCAACCATGCCGTTTAAGGATGAAGCCAATTCTTCAAGAACCTTAAATTTATTAATATCTTTCATGCCTCTTCCGCCTGAAACTATGACATCGGAATTTTCTATTTTAGCCGAGGCTTTATCATGAACAATCTTTCTCTCAATTACTTTGACTCTTTTGATATTTTTATTGATTTTAATATCTTCATTAATCACCACCGCGACTTTATCAATAGGCTCGCTTAATTTCATGACATTGGGCCTAACAGTGGCCATTTGCGGACGGGAATTGGGGCTTAAAATATCCGCCATTATATTTCCGCCGAAAGCGGGCCTTGATTGAAGAAGAAGCCCGTCTTTTATTGACAAGGCCGTGCAATCGGCCGTAAGCCCCACATAAATCGCCGTGGCGACTCTGGGCGCCAAATCTCTGCCCATTATGGTGGCGGGATAAAGACAAACACTGGGTTTATGTCTGTTTATCAAAGCGACTATTACCGTTGAAAAAACATCGGTATTATACTCGACAAGCTCTGAATTTTCCACCAAATAAACTTTATCGGCGCCATAGGCTCCGATTTCTTTTTCATAACCGGGATTTTTATCGGTTAAAACAACAGCGCATAACTCTTCACCCAAAGTATCGGCAAGCTTTCTTCCCTCGGACAAAAGCTCGCGGCCCACTTTTCTTATGAGCTTGGCGGGTTTTCCTTTAGTATGAGCGTCTTCCAATTCAATAAAAACCCATACGCCTTTATGAGCGGAAAAATCTTTATGTATCGGATCTTCCCTTTCTATGGTTATCGCGTCGACGGGACAAACCTGAACGCAAGCTCCGCAAAAAGTGCAAGCTTCGTTCATCACGGCCTTTTTATCAATCATTTGAACGGCCGCGAAAGGACATACGGGAACACATTTACCGCAACCTATGCATTTATTAGAAACTGTAATCATATCTTTAGAAAATTCTCCTTTTCAAAAATATCAACTATCTTCTCCACCGCTTCATTGACTCCGCCCGAAATCATTTCAGCTTTTTCTCTTGCCGGAGGCGGATATATTCTATCAACCTGAGTGGGAGAACCTTTAAGGCCGATATACTGCTCTTCGGCGCCGATATCATCCATGGACCATTGATGATAAGGCTTATCAAGCGAATTATGAATATCCAAAAATGCCGGATATCTCGGCTCAAAATCTTTTTCCATAATCATTGTAAATAAAGCGGGAGATTGCGCCTCAATTATTTCATAGCCCCCGTCAATAAGTTTTCTGACAATTATTTTCTTTCCGTCAATTTTAATATCTTCGCAAAAAGTAACTTGCGGCATCGCGAGATGCTGAGCTATGCCGGGGCCGACTTGAGCGGTGTCTCCGTCAATAGCCTGCATACCGCAAAGAATAATATCTATTTTGCCGATTTTTCTTATCGCTTTGCTTATGATATAAGAAGTGGCCCATGTATCGGAACCGGCGAAAGCCCTATCGGATAAAAGAACGCCGTCGTCGGCGCCAAGGGCAAGACCCATTTGCACTACAGCTTTGGCCTGAGGAGGGCCCATTGAAATTACTGTAAGTTTGCAATTATGAGCCTTTTTAAGCTCTATCGCTTTTTGAAGAGCGAAATGATCATAAGGATTTAAAATGCTCGGCACTCCGGCTCTTATAAGAGTTCCTGTCTCCATATCTATTTTAATTTCGGTACTATCGGGAACTTGTTTTACACACACGGCTATATGCATATTATCTCCTAGAAAATCGCAAAACCCGCTAAAATAACTAATCGCAGATTACGCAAAATCTTTGCGCCCTTTGCATTCTTTTTTGCGCTCTTCGCGCGCTTTATTTCGCTTTAAAAGTATCTTTCAACTTTGAAGCTATTAAATCCATATCGCTTATAAGCCCTTTCTGCAAGGCCTGTATCTTGTCGGTATTTACAGATTCCGCCAAATTGGTATCTTTTTCAGCGGCGCCGAGAACCAAAGCCACTCCTTCCACCGCTATGCGAAGAGCGGCCTTTTTGGCATAAACCCGGCTCATCGCCTGCCAAACATTTCTGTCAAATTTAATGGTTTCAGTATATCTATCGGCCGCGGACCGTCTGGCAAATATGAACGCGAGTTCAGCAAAAGATATAAGTTTTCCAAGCTTAAATGTGAGATATTGATGGCGGGTAAGTCTTTGATTCCGGGATTCTTCCATTATAGCCGCCAAAGCCCTGAGAGCCAAGGCCGCCGAATCCGCTCCAACCTCGGGCGTTTGTAAATGAAGAGAATCCATTTCATCGGCCATAGTAATATAATGCTGCCCTCTGGTTTTCAAATGCTCCTGCCAACACCCTCTGAAAATTGTCATTTCCATCACTTCATTGGTGCCTTCATATATACAGGCTATTTTAACATCTCTTTTAATTTTCTCGACCGAAAAATCTTTTGTATAACCATAACCGCCAAGCGCTTGTATGGCGTCTTCCGCTGTTTCATTGCCGCTTTCGGTAGCCGCATATTTCGCTATCGCTCCCTCGGTTTGAAGACCTTTTTCTCCGCTATCAAGCCTTTCGGAAATTTCTTCAATATACGCTCTTGCCGCCTCAAGATCCACGGCATGGGGAACTATCAATTTATGAGTGTAACCCTGCTTATCTGAAAGCGGGCCTCCTCCCTGAATTCTTTGCTGACTATATCTTATGGCAACCTCAAGAGCTTCCCAGCCACAACCAAGGCCAAAAGCCGCGACCATTACTCTGGTATAGCCAAAGACCGCCTGCGCTTGCAATAAACCGTGGCCTTCAACCTCGCCGATTAAAGTTTCTTTGGGAATAAAGGCGTCATCAAAAGATAAGCCGGCAGTGTTGCTGAGTCTTATGCCGTGTTTATCCTCATGTTTATTGGGAGAGAAACCTTCAGTTCCCTTCTCAACCATAAACCACGACGGGCCGCCGGGCGCCGTCGCTAGAACGGAATAAACATCGGCCACGCCGCCGTTTGAAATCCATTGTTTATTGCCGGTTAATTTGTAACCGATAAGCTCGCCGTTTTTTAAAACATGTTCGGCTCTTGTTCTTAAATTCACCAAATCACTTCCGGCATCGGCTTCGGTGGCCGCATAAGCCACAAGAAGATTTTCTTTGGCGATTCTGGTCATCCACTTTTCTTTCTGATCATCGGTGCCGCCGACGCTGAGAGGGTCGGTTCCAAGAAATGTGGCGAACACGCCCGTTGCTATTCCAAGATCTATTTTCGCCAATACTTCGCAAATTCTGTAAACATCAAAGGTTCCGCCGCTTATCCCGCCGTATTCCTTGGGAATAAGTAAAAGATGAACCCCCAATATCGACTGGTCATACATTTGTTTTAAAATTTCAGTAGGAAACTCATTCTTATCATCCATCTCTTTTAAAAATTCGTGAGTAAGATTTTTTTTCGCGTAATTACGCAAACTGTCCAGCATAAGTTCTCTTGATAAAGTATCCATACTCGCCATCGCATAACCCCTTAATGTGTTTCGAAAATGTACTTCTTTTTTATAAAAACCAAAAACCTAACAACAGATAGAGGTCGAGAATAAAATATTCTCAACCTCTGTCAATATGTCCTTAAACTTTTTCAGTCTGAAGCGCGGCAAGACAATCTTCTATCTCTTTCTTAAGATTATTGCCGTATTCCTCGTCCTTAATCGACGAAATGTTTATGATAACATTCTCAGCGGCGCATTTCACGCCCGCGTCCAAAAGATATTGCGCGCTTTTTTTATCGGAACCAACAGAAGGAGATATGGAATCCGTAGCTCTGAGAAGCCTTAAAGCTTCAACCGCGTATTTAGCCGTTTTCAAAGGAACATCCGCCGCGTATTTGATGGCTTTCTGCATTTCGGTTTTTCTCTCTTCAGAGTCCTTAGGCAATTTTCTGGCCGCCATAAAAGAATCAAAAGCCGCAGAATCTTCAGTTATGCAATTCTGAAGCTCGCTTCTGAGAAAACTCAATCTTGATTTTGCCTCGATCAAACCGGGTTTCTTGCTTTCATCAAGCTTCTTGCTCATCAGCGTAACGCCTATGGCCATCTGCCCCAAAGCGCAACCCATGGCTCCTGAAATGGCAGCCGCGCTGCCGCCGCCGGGAGTGGGATTGGTATTGGCGAAAGCGTCAATGGCTATATTCGCTCCAACCTGCCAGGAACTCATAAGGCTTAAAAGCCTGTTTTCAAGTATCTGAGTTTCAGGATCAAAACTATCGATTTTCAAAGACTCCATGGCATACTTGGTAATGGCATCCTGAGAAGAAAGACCGATAAGTTCCGTATCGGTTATTTCTATATTTTCGGATTTAATTTCTTTGGCTATTTCATCCACGACTGTTTTAATGGAAGTCGTATTATAATCGGTAAGCACGGTTGAAATCTGAACCTGATTCTTGGATTCAAGCTCAATTGCCGCGCCGCGCAAAGCGGGCAAGCCGCCTCCGGAAGTTCTTATTTTTTTGGCCAAGGCTTTGCTAAACACCATGTCGGTCGTATTCAAATTTACATTGAAATTTATAATCTGCTGGCGCGCTCCGACTCCGGTAGCACCGGCTGTAGGATGCATTTTGTTAGGCCCGAAATCAGGAACTCTTTCCGGATCTGTTCCGATAACTTCCTTCATTCCTTCAAACTGTCCTTTACGAACTTTGGCAAGATTTTTTCTTAAAGGAACCTGCGCCGCGCAATCATAAAGATAAGCGGGAACATTAAGCTCTTCACCGACTCTCTTGGCAAGCTGTTTGGCAAGCTCTATGCATTCTTCAATGGTGGAACCCATGATTGGAATGAAAGGCGCCACATCCATAGCGCCCATTCTGGGATGTTCGCCTTTGTGAGTATTCAAATCAATAAGCTCAACGGCTTTTTCGATGGATTTAAACATAGCCTCAACCGCCGTATCCACGGGAGCGATGAAAGAAAGCACCGTTCTATGATGATCCGAGTCTTTCTCAATATCAAGTATTATCACGCCGGGAACTTTTCTCGCGGCGTCAACTATCTGTTTAATTTTAGCTTCATCTCTTCCTTCACTAAAATTAGGCACACATTCAACAAATTTAAGCATAAACCCTCCGTTTCTGGCACTATCAAATTTTTAATTATTATACTATTTATATTAATGGGATGAAACTGCTTGAGAGCTTTGGTAGTGTAAAATAAGTTGTGTAATTTTTGACTTACAATAGAAAAAGGGTTATCCTCCAAATGTAGTCACGAAACAAACAAAAGGAGAATAACCCATGAACAGTATACAAGAACTCTATTTCACGAACAAGGATGTAAAT
>DAOWCC010000095.1 GCA_030639665.1 Elusimicrobiota bacterium
ATTTTCGCACTTTCGTGGTTGCTTTTAAACATTGAAATTCCTATACGATAAATTAGGCTGCCTTCAGCGGGGAACTCTTTTTAACGCAGAGGGCGCTGAGATTTTACACAGAGAGTCCGCAAAGTTTTTTTATTTTCTTATTCTTTCTCTGCGTTCTCCGCTGTTTTATGTTCTCCGTGTTCTCTGCGCTTTGCTGTTTCCGTTATTCGTATTATGCAGTTTTATATTTCTACTCTCTGCTATCTTATTTCTGATCTCTATTTCCTAGAACTGGAATGTTACCGAGCTTCCTATTTGATATGAAAAATATTCCTCTTGCTTGAGATATTTATGCCATAGTCTTTGAACGGAGGCGTTTAGCGCCACTCTTAGATTTTTTGTGGCTTCATAATCGCTGGTGGTATTGAGCGAAAATAATCTTGTGTTTTCAGCAATGGTGATGGGAGATTTTTTAATGGCATAGCTTAATGTGGTGGTCCAAACTATTCTATTTGTAAAGGCCACGGTATTTTTCATAAAAGGCAGTCTGAGTCCTTTTGGAATTTTAAAGTCCGAGCGCATAAGCACGCTTGGCGTTATGGCTACGCTGTCTTTTGTTGTAACTCCCAGTCCGCTTTCGGTAAAATCCGAGGAATAATCCACTTTGGGAGTAAATCTGAATTTTTTAATATCAAAGGTTCCTTGGATGGTGGCGTCATTATGGCTGGTATTGCTTATTGTTTGATTTATGCGCAGATCTTTTTTTCCGGAGAGCCGCAGATTATAGCTTATGGCCGCATCCAAAAAGTTTAAGAATTTAAATCTTAAATCCGTTCCGTAACTGGAGCTTTGTTCAATATTAATATTTATATTTTCTTTCTTGTTTTTTGAGAATTTAAAGTTCAATGTGGCGTTCTTGGCCCATTTTTCCGTTTTTGTCAGTGTTTCAATTTTGCTCATGGAAAACAATACATCGGGGAAAGTTCTGCTTATCGTTTTACTTTTGGTTTGAGTTACTTCAGAGCGCTGAACCGTATTTGTAAAGTTGTTGGTCAAGGATATGGTTGAAAACGGAGCATAGCGGCCTTTTAAATCATAGCCTTCAAACGGCTGCCATCTTTGAGTTGAATTATAAGTGTCCCTTAAAGTCAGGGCGTTTTGCTGAGCGACCGAGTTTGTCGGTTTTAAGTCGCGCCTTATCCAGAGATCTTTTTTTGAATTATATCCTTTTTCAATATAGTCCCATGAATCTCCGTCTTGCAATTGATAATTTGAAGAAATTACCATAGATCTTAACAGTTTGTTTCGCGGCATCAATTTATTCATATTAAGCGATAAACTCAGCGCGCCTTGAGCGGTTCTTTTTATTGTTTTAATTTCTCCCGTATTAAAAGTGGTGGAAGATTGAAGCACGGTTACCGTCGTTATGGATAAATTATTGTTCTCCATTGTATTGACCGAGTAGTTAAGGCTGGGATTCAACCAATCGAAAAACCTAAAGTTTGAATTAAAAGCTACCGTTTGTTGAAGGGATTTGGGGTATTTTAAAACATCTTCGGTATTTGATAAATTGAAACGGGTTTCTTTTATTTTTTTCAAATTGTAAGCGGGATTAAACGAAGAGCCTTTCCATGGAATAAATGAAAGTTTAGCGCCGTAATTTTGGCTCACTTCATCAGTATTATAAAGATTTGTCAGATCAACCGACTTTTTACTCAATTCGGCTGAATTATAATTTACTTGATTTTTGCTTATGCCGTAATCCAAAGTAATATTTCTTGGAAATATGGGAAAGTTAAAAGGCATAGTGTAATTTAGATTGCCTGTGTAACTGTTATTTTCATCATGTCTTTCGGCCAAATCATAATCCGTTTTATTTTGCGAATAATTGAGGCCTATCTTTGGAAGTTTTTTATAATTAAAACTGCCGCTTGCCGAAGTGTTTAATTTTTTAACCTTGCCTTGCTGAAGCGAATTAACAAGATTATTATTTCCCGTTACAAGGGTATTGGGAGTATTTGTCATCTGATTTGAAACATTCACATTTATGGGGAAAAAACGGAGTTTGGTGAAATTCAAATATCCCGTATTGAGTTCATTGTCCTGATTTGAAATAGCTGTTACCGGCGTTTGAAAATTTTTATCCACAAGTCTGTGCTTTCCGCCGAAACTCATCCAGCCGGGAATATCAAAGCTACCTTCAATTTTGCGGGCGTTTCCAACTTTTACCAAGGGTTTGGCAAGATGTATTTCATTAATATAAACTGTTCCACTATAAGAATTTGAGTCATTTGTTTCAATGCCAGCTGATATCATAGGCACCTGCTGAAGACTTAAAATACCTTTAGATGAAATATCTATATCGTAATTGGTGCCGTTGGTCCATACATCGGGAATATTGTCGCCATTGAGATCTTCCTGATTAAGAGTAATGAGTTTCCAGCCTGCAATTTGAAAAGTTTTTAATGGTATGGAAACTTTTTGATAGGTATTTTCATCACCAATCCTAAGATAAAAACTCGCGCCGGAGGTTAAGCTTTGTGTGCTGCTGTAAAAAAGAAATTTAAATTGTTCATGCTGGGCTATATTAATCGCTCTGGTATATTTGCGGTAAACATAAACGGTGGATGTTGAATCGATGTTTGAATAATTGATTGAGAGAGTTTGTTCAATAAGATTGTCGGAATTTGTCTCTTTTTGCTGTTCGGCCGCCGAGCCATAAAGATCATCATAAACGGTGGTGGGCTCTCCTCCCACATTATATATGGGCGTGTAACCGGGATTATCGACATTGTTTACGGCCAAGACTTCCATAGTTCCGGTGTGAGTGCTTTGGCTTATATTCCATGTATTGCCCACGGCGGATATCCGGGCTATTTTAATCGCTCCGCTTGTCGCTCCTCCTGGAGTTTGTTTCAATGATACTCTTATTTGTTTTATGGCATTCCATTTATAGGTATCGCTTGACGCTATATTGAGAGAAGTATAAAGAGTATGCCAACCGTTAAAATCTATTTTATTTTTTGTATTGAGGCTGTCATCATTATCGATAAAAAACGAACCGCTAACATAACCAAAGTCTCCGCCGGTATAATCTTGAGAATCCAAACGCCCGTTTCTATTTAAGTCGGTTGAATCCATACGGCCATTGTCTGCGCCATAGCGTTTTGAATTTGTTATATTGGCAGGAGCATAAAGCCAGCCTATATCTTCTTCATTTGATAATTGTCCGTCGCAATTTAAATCTTCGTTTTTCGGCGCGTTTAATAAATTTATTCCGTTTGAACAAGCAAAAGATTGTCCGCCCGTTCCGTCAGCGTCTTCATTGATTTGACCAAGATGAAAGTTTATTTGAGGGCCGTCAGATGCCGCGTTTTCACCGTAAACTACAATTTCAAAGGTGTTTTTCTGAGAGAAATCAAGACCGGTATTGGATATCGGATATACTATCGAAACTTCCGATGATACACTAAAATCATAATTAATGGTCAAGACTTGTTGCTCTCCGTCGCTTGTTGAACCGGGATTTATTGTTTTGGATTCAATATCCTCGCTTGCCCATGTTAAAGCCAAAGGATCCGCAGGGTCAAGAGTCGGGTTTGAAGCTATATGCCAGAAATTATGGTCCAAGGAAGGAGTATCTTCCTGTTTGACTCCTTCCATATTATCTATCAGGGCAAAATCATTTAGATTTGGATTAACCCTTGATTGCGCCGCTTCCGCTTTCAAATTGGTTTTAAGGCCCAAAAGATTAAGGTTTTTTAATTGCGCGTCTCCTTCATAAACAAGCATGCTGTTTGTTAAGTCGGTTATATTGGGCACTGTATTTGTTTTCATGCCGCCTTGATAAAGAAGCGAACTGCCTAAGGACAAATGAGAGCCGAAATCATAAGAAACTCTTCCTCCTATAAGCGACAGATTGCCGCCGCCGCCAAAAGGAGCTACTTCATAAGTTATGACAATATTGCTGTCGGATTTTATTTTTTCGGGATAATAAAAAGTTATAAATCCCGAATCATAATCTATGAAATAAGATTCATTGCGTCTGAATTTTACATTATCAATTGTCACTGTTTCCGAATGCGTGACAATATTCGGCTCAAGCATGAATGTTTTAAAACGGTAATAGTATTCCACTCTTATTATCCGTTTTGAAACGGGCGAGGGGGCGTAAATTTGCGTGTCCGGCTCGGTCGAGCCTTCAAGCGCGAATTTTTCATCAAGATAAAATGTGCCTTGCTCGAAATCCACATGAATGGTTCCGGGATAATTTTGTTTGGGGGATAAATTATTTCCCACATCATTTCTGTTTAAATCCTGGACTTTTAATGTAAACATGCCTCTGCCGTCATCTCTGACAATATTCATTTGGCCTATGGAATAATAAGTTTTTAATTCCCTTTGCCAACCCGTTTCCGATTCATCGGCGATATAAATATCGTTTTGCGTTTTTATAAGTTTGAATTTTCCGCTTCCGGCGGTATCAATATTTGATGGCGAGTTTTGTGAAAGCTTGGTTCCGTTTGAATTTTGAAAATCAATGATGACCGTTTCCTGAGAATTTAAGGTTCTGTTGAATGTCAGTATACCCTTGATATAGTCAATGTTATAATCTAGACCGGGATTTAAAATTTCAAATTTACCCGTATAGGTGGAAGTTTGAATATTAAGATCATCCGCCGTCATATTAAAAATTGTTATTCCATCGGCAACGGCTTGCTGTTGTCTGTCTATATAAATCAGCTCGCTATTGGGCTTTAAAGGAAGACGGTTGGGATTTCCGAAGGTTAAATCATAATATCTCCTTCTCAAATAACTTATATCGGAAATATCGGTGGCCTGAAATTGCGTATTGCCCGTAAACTGCTTTGTTTTGGTTTTACCCTTTGTCCGGCTGCCGATGAAAGTAAATTTAAATCTTTTGGTTTTTAAATCCGCTCTTATTCCGAAGAGTTGTTTATTGTAGGATACAAATTCCGTGGAGGGAAGAGATAAATTAATATCGCCGAAAGATATGTTTTGCACCACTTCCTGCGGATCGCCCTGATAAACTACGGATATATCCTGCCGGTCTTCTTTTGTGTCGTCATAATCCACATTCACATTTATTTTATTTCCGACCTTGCCCTGCATGCGCACTTGAAGCTGTTGATTGATTTCAAAAAGGCTTAATGATTTTGAGCGGGTAATTGTCTTTTGTTCGTTTAAATATTTTTTCCCGGAATAGTTAAAACTTATTATTTTTCTTCCGGTAACTGACAGTGAAGTGCCCTGAGCTTTAAATTCCACTTCCGGCGCGGGAAGCGACGGCAAATTGGTTGAAATTGCCACATAGGCGCGTTCCGGCAGCTGGGTTTTTTCAAATGTTCCCGTTTCAATTTTCTTACGGACCTTATTCCATGAGTTTGGCGAATAATTTGAAATCGGCAAATCTTCGAAAATTATTTCATTGTCTTTTTGAGGCGTGGTGGATTCTATTATTTCAGGTTTTAAAATGGGCTCGGAATCGGACCTGTCAAAAAGCATAAACCTTGAAGATGAAGCCGGCGCGGGGGCTATATAGCCTTCGTTTTGACAATAAGCTCGCGCGCTCACGAGGCTCAATAATATTAAAAATATATATATCGGTTTATACATTAATCTATATTCAACGGTCCTATTATTCAATAATCCAATATATGATAGAATAAATTAAATGCGAATTCCTATTTTTCAGAGGTATATTCTAAAAGTTTTTCTTCCCGTCTTCCTGCTTTCGGCTTTTGTTTTCACAGCTTTATTCATGATGGTCAATTTTATGCAGATTGTTCATCGGGGCATATTAAGCGGTTTTTCATTTTATTTTCTTTTTAAAGTTCTCATTTATCTCATTCCCAATATTTTTTCCATGGTTTTGCCTCTGGCGTTTTTAATGGCCACTCTTTTGAGTTTGGGGCAATTATCCGGCGATGGAGAGATTATGGCCATGCGGGCCGGAGGTTTTTCATTTAAAGAGATATTAAAATCTCTTTTCGCTTTCTCGCTTATTCTGGCCCTTTCGCTTGTTTTCATCAATAATTGGATTGCTCCCATTTCTCTCAAAAAATCCAATGATTATGTTTTGGCTATGGCAAGCAAAATCACCAAACTTCAATTGCGGCCCAAAACATTTCAGAAGATATCGGATTGGGAGATATATTCCGATAAGGTTGATAATAAGGCGCGAAAACTTCTAAATGTTAAATTGTCCAGAACATTTAAGAAATCCGGCGATAATTCTTTATGGCTGCTTCGAATTGACGCGAAAGAAGCCGATTATAAGATTATTAAAGAAAAAGGCTTGCTGATGAAATTCGGCAATGGCAGATTTAATCAGGCTGATTTTAAGAATAATGAAGCGCTTGTGCATGGAACTTTCAAATCTTATGAAACCCTTATTCCGTTTTTTTCCAAAAGCAGTTTAAACAGAAAACTTTATCCGAGAGAAATGGGAACATTCGAGCTTCTCGATAAAATTAAAAGCAATTCTTTGGACCAAGGCGTGCTTATGAAATATAAGGTGGATTTTATTACAAGATTTACAATGGTTTTAAGTCCCATTATCTTTTTTTTAATAGGCGCGCCTCTGGGCCTTTTGCTTGAAAAAAAAGGCAAGGCAATGGGTTTTTCCTTAACTCTGCTGATAATTTTCATTTATTATGGCATTAGCATGACGGCTATGGTGCTTGCTAAAAAACATGGAATGTTTTTTCCTTGGATATTGTATATCCCGCCGATTCTGGGTTTCGCGGCGGGGGCTTATATTTGGAGAGCTAAGCTGTACTTGAAATAATATGACTAAAATTTTTCCAAGATATATCGCGGTAAGCTTTTGGGGGCCGTTTTTATTCGGTCTCGGCATCTTTACCGCTTTGATTTTTTTCGGCACGCTTTTTGATAAATTGAATATATTTATGCGCGCGGGCTCTAATTTGAATTTATTTGTTAAATATCTTTTATGCCAGTTGCCGTATTATATCGCTCAAGTTATTCCCATGGCAACTCTTTTGGCCGTTTTATTTTCGCTTGGAGAATTTATCAAAACCGGTGAATGGAAGGCGGGACAAGCCGGCGGTTACAGGCCATTAACCATGGTAATGCCGCTTTTATTATGTTCTTTGACGGTTGCGATTTTTCATTTCGCGCTTATAGAATTTGTATCTCCGGCTTTATATCTCCAATCTCAAAAGATTTATCATTCCGAGTTGAAGGGAAAAACTGATTGGGAAAACAGACTGCGCAGAAATATTTCTTTTTTTGCCGGCGGAGAAACTTTTATTTCAGCCAATGTTTTTAACGGTAAAAACGGGAGTATGAAAAAAGTCGTGGCGGATATATATAAAGACGGCGAGCTGAATATGGAAATATCGGCGCAAAAAGCGCATTGGGACCGTGAAAATAAGCGGTGGATATTTTCAAACGGCGCGCTTACAAGATATATAGAAAATAAGCCTTTAACAAAAAGTTTTGATGTCTATAAATCGGAACTATCATTTCACCCTGAAAAATTGGTTTTGGAAGGGCTTGTCGCTGACGGAATTTCAATAAGAAAGCTTTCAGAAAGAATTGAAAAATTGCGGCTTATCGGTTTTAGTGTTATAGCCGAAAAGACTCTTCTCTATTCCAAAATAGCTTTCGCACTTTCAAATTTTGTCATGGCAATGCTGGGTATTATGGTTATTCTTTCCCTGAAAGCCAGTAAAATGTTTAGTATGGGCATAGCAATTTCTTTGGGATTTGTTTTATGGGCCTTTATGACAATTTCTTCCTCAGCCGGCGCGGCTGAAGTTCTTTCGCCGTTTTGGGCCGGGTTCGGGCCTCTGTTCTTGTTTTTTCTGATTGCTCTTTATGGAATGAGAAGAGCGCGAATAATATGATGCTCTCCCAGCTAAAGGCTGGGGTTTGCAGAGCGGAATCCCTCCGAAGCTTTCTTAGCCTTGGAGTAGTAGGAAGCGTAGTAGGATAAAAATACTAATTAGGTAATGGCATGGGTAGAGGCCTTTCGGCATTTACCTGTAGAACCAGGGTCGGCACGAACCCACGGCTGTCCCAAGAAACTTTTTTATGTGAAAGGTAAAAAAGGTTGCAAATCATCATCTCGTATTCGATTTAAACGATTATGACTCAAGTTTAATGTATCTAACAACGATAATCTCTCCATAAGACCCGCCTTTATCAGCTTATGTAAATAGTAAAGCGAATGCGTATACTTGCTTTGATATTTTATGTAAGCCAGAAGAAGGTAATAGCACATTGCCGACCATATTTGTGTCAAAACAGCATTCTGGCTGGTTCCCAAAAAAGTTTTTATTTTAAGGTTTTGCTTTATCCATCTGAAAAATGATTCTATCTGCCAGCGTGATTTATATATATCAGCGATTGTTCTAGCTGACAATTTTAAATGATTTGTTATAAATTCATATGTTTTATTCTGCTCTTTATCATGGTATTTTATAAGCCGCATTTGTCTTGAATATGCTCTCTTGCCATCACGCCCGCATAATTCTATAACCTCATCACTTAAAACTCCCCTTGAAGGACCTTTAAAACTTTCATGCTGTCCCACAATACGATAACTTAGCTTTTGCTTAATACGGGTGATGAAATACCCTTTAGCATCACTTATACGACGAAACCAGTGATAATCCAGGTATGCCCTATCAAAGCAATATATGCTGTCCCGTGAAGGTTTGAAATGGGCTTTGGCTGTTACAACATCATTTCTGTTGCCCTGAGTCATTATCATAAAACATGGGATATCCCCTCTATGGTCATACTGAAAGTGCATCTTTATTGCCCCTTTCTTATGTTTTATTTCAGACCAAGGAAATACTGAAAGGCAAAGATTAATAATAGTGGAATCTATACTGTAAAGAGGATTTGAAAACTTAAACTTATGCTTAGGCGTTAGATTGCGACACCTTTCCAGAAGTTTATAAAACATCCCTTCATATATATGCCAATCACGCTTTGCGTTGGCATTTGAAAGTGTATTGCGGCATATTTTTGAAGGCAAGCCAAGATGATATGTTCTAAGGTTCTGCACTATGAACGCGTTTTCAATTTCACGCAAACTTTCAAGACCGTTTATTTGAGCATAAAGAAGCGCTGTGAATTGATTCCATGTGCTTAGTTTCTTGGTATAACGATCGGAATTATACTTTTTAACGAGAGTTTCAAAATGATGTCTGGGTAATTCCGATAATATATGTGAAAACAATGTGCTATAATGGGACATA
>DAOWCC010000092.1 GCA_030639665.1 Elusimicrobiota bacterium
AAGACGAAGAACAAGGCCTATTAGTTGTTTTACAAATACGGAAAGTATGGAAAGAATAATTTTTGCCGTCTTTAATAGGCAGAATAATATTTGGAGAGAGAAGCCTTTAAAAGAAATTACACAAAATTCTTGACATTATCTCTCTCCATAAATATATGTGATTTTTTTAAATTTGCAATATGGCCCAATAGTCCTATTTGTTGATGGGTCCAATGTTTTTAAAAAAAGGTCCAAAAGACCGTTTTAATCCCCTAGGGATATAAGTTACCATTTCTCCACTAGCAGTATTTGTGGAAAAGTTAAGAGTTAAGAGGAGAAAATAATAATGAAAAAAAACATGATAATATTAGTTGGTTTGGTAGTACTGATGAGTTCTGTATGCGCAGTCGCGATGGAAAATTCGATGCCAATCGCGTTTGAGAAGTTGCATTTAGAGAAAGTTATAAACATGGAAACAAATATTCCGGTGGAAGTTGGCGCCATACGCGCCGTTTCTTTTCAATCCGGAACAAAGTTTGCGTGCATGAGCGCGGAATCCAATATACTTTTTAATCTTGATATCGTTGATGTGGGAGATGAAAATGGACAAGTTGTCATAAACGATGGCAGCTCCCCCAAAACATTTAATGCCGATTACAATAGTGGCCGTTTTATTTTTGGTGATGATTATGAGTCGAGTATCGAATTGCCCGTTCCCGGTTACAGTGAATGGGTCATAGGTCGTGTAAACTATAAAGGTAAAAGTGAAAAACTTATTTGCCAATATGGTGAAATTGTTAATCAATCCGTTTCCGCTTCGCTGGGATCTAATAGCGCGTTTTCGTGTATCGGAACCCATTCCGAACGAATGTATGACCTTAATATTGTCGATGTGGGCGATCAAGAGGGAGAAGTTGTGATAAACGATGGAGGCGCTCCTCAAACATTCAATGCCGACTATAATAATGGTCGTTTTATTTTTGGTGAAGGTTTAATTGAAATGAATAATCCTTACTGGTATGAATGGATGACCGGCAAAGCTGTTGATGTTAAAGGAGTGAGTGAGCCTCTCGTTTGCAAATCCATGAAATATAAATGATTTTTCGGAATTTGTAAGCGGTTTTTTTATTAAGATGTGGTAATTTCTTTAGACTGGTGTACGCGCGTTAATACAGAGATGTAAGCTAAAAATTAAAACCTTCTTTTAGATTTCTAAAAGAAGGTTTTAACAGTTATAGGCCAATAAGAATGAGTCTGAAAAATCATACTTTCATCAATAGAAATATAATGCGTAAAAATGATAAACTGTAAAAATAGTCACTGTAGCCGGAAGCTAGACCGCTTATAAGCTAACAGGTAAAGAATTAATTAGTCCGGCCGTTACTGTTTAGCCGTCCGGACGCTTTGGAGGGAAATATGCATGAATGGGCATTAGCTGATTCCGTTATTGCTTCAGCGATAGATTATTCAAAAAAAGAGAAGTTGAAAAAAATTTCGCAGGTAAATATCGTATTTGGCGAACTTCAGAATATCGATAAAGAGATTTTTATGTTCGCCATAGACGAATTGATTAAAACGGCCAATAAAGTTATTTCTTCATCAAAATTTAAGATATCGGATGAACCGGCAAAATTTAAGTGCAAGGTTTGCGAAACCGATTTTACTCTCAACCAAGTAAAGAAAAGTGAAGATGAAGCTGAGTATATACATTTTATTCCGGAAATGGCTCATACATATTTGAAATGTCCGAAATGCAAGAGTCCCGATTTTGACTTAATAGCCGGCAGAGGCGTTTCTATAAAAAGCATAAAAGGGGTTAAATAATGACAATAGACCCCAGAACTTCAGTAATAAAAAAGCGGTTTTCCAATATTAAAAGAGTTATCGCCGTTACCGGCTGGAAAGGCGGTATAGGCAAAAGTGTTACCGCTTCCGTATTATCTTTGATTCTTTCCAAAAAAGGAAAAACTTGCGGACTTTTGGATTTGGATTTTACCGGCGCTTCAGATCATATTATACTGGGCGCTAAAGATGTGTTTCCCGAAGAAAAAAACGGCATAGTTCCTCCCGAAATAAACGGAATTAAATTTATGTCAATTTCCTTTTTTTCGGACGGGAAAGCGGTTCCTTTGAGAGGAAATAATATTACGGACGCGATAATAGAAATGCTGGCCATAACCCGCTGGGGCAAACTTGATTATCTTATAATTGATATGCCTCCCGGCATAAATGATACGGCCTTGGATGTTGTAAGGCTTATTGATAAAACTGAAATACTTGCCCTTACAATTCCCTCCATTATAGCGAAGGATGTTTTGGATAGGTCCCTTGAGCTTTATAAAAGATTGAAAGTTCCCATAATAGGCGTCATCATAAATAATTTATTACATTCAAAAGGAATTGGCGCAAAGAGTATTCCTTATGATGATAAACTTGAAGCTTCTTTAGGCCGGCCCGATAAATTATTGAAAACAAAATTTTCCCGAAGTCTTGAGAAAATTATAAGCGAATTATTTCTCAGCGTCTAAGGAACAATATATATGCATTTGGTGAACAAATGTAAACAACTTTTCAGATTATGCGCCTTTCCAATATTGGTAATAATTGTTTTTGTCAGCTGTTTTTTTGCCATAAAATATTTTACTGCTAATAATCAAGAAATTGTTACCGGTTATTACTCATTAGCGGTAAATTTAAAAACCCATCATATTTTAAGTTATCCGGGCTCTCCTCTGACTCCAACAGCCTATCGCGCGCCGCTTTATCCGGCTTTCCTTTATGCCTTTGCCGGTAATAAAGAGAATAATATAAAAGCGGCTTTTGCTGCTCAGCTTATTCTGTTTGTATTAACTATTTTATTGATTTTGCATATAGTTAATTTTTTAACAAAATCAGTTTTTGCTTCTCTTGTAGCCGTTAGCATATATTCTTTTCATCCAGTGTCTATAAAATATGTGGCTTCGTTTGGAGTGGAGTTTTTTTATGGTTTCGTATTACTTAGCATGATAGCGGTATTATTACATGCTTTGGATAGAAAAAAAGGGTATATAAAATATTATTCTTTTGCTTTTGTTTTGATTGGTATTTCTATCACATGTAAATCACCTATGGCTTTATTTCCGCTTGTGCTTGCATTTTGGTTTTATTTCAAGCCTTCTTCTCAAATTTTTTTTAAAAGGACTTTTTTAATATTTTTATTCTTAGCGTACATGGTTCTTTCTCCATGGATTTTAAGAAATGCGAAAGAGTTTCACGAATTCATTCCATTTGAAAGATATGCCGCCTTTTGCAATATTTATACAGCAAGCAAAGGCATGGCAAAAGCTTGTTTGCCAGCTGAAGCGCATAAGCTTTATCATAACGAGGGAAAGGGAAATCTGTATTCGTCAAAAGTAAGTTCATTAACCTTAATTAAAGAAGGCATGATTAATTATAAGGCCTACTTTAGAGGACTTATAAAACGTGTGCCTTTGGTCCTTACTTCTTTTCCTTTTCTATTTATATTTTCCATATTGGGTTTATGGCTTTTTCGACATAATCCAGGGGTTAATATTATTGGGCTTTTAGTCGGATATTTTATTTTGGTACATTTGTTATTTTCGTTTGAAAGTCATTACCTTATTCCAGTTTTGCCACTCTTTGCAATATTGGCCAGTATGCCTATAGGGTACTATAAATTATTTTCAGAGAGGACAATTTTATTAGATAAAATTGCAGGATCAAAGGTGATTGTTTTTATTCCGGCCGGTATAATTCTGGCTACATATTTTTTGTCCGTTATACTATTGGCGCGTGAAACTTTGAAATCAAACTTAAAACCTAATGAGCATGATGCAATAGAGAGTTTAAGTCCTGGTTTTATGGGTGAGAATGCCAAACAGCTGGCGCATTATTACAATAAATTGGGGGTCTTAGATCTTTTTTCAAATTATGCCGCCCCGGCGAAGAAAAAGTTTTCTATGGCAATAATTGAGTATCCAGGCTATGCTGATGCTCACTTAAATTTGGCTTATACTTACAGGTTACTTGGGGATGAAGAAAAAGCATTTCAAGTGTGCAAGAATATGGAAGAAAAATTATCTCCCGATTATCCATATAGACTAACTATTTTAACAGATCTTTTAGAATGCCAAGAAATTTCACTAAGAAATATGAATAAAGAAAAACAAGCTGATGATATTAAAGGGCGTCGTCGAAAAGTTGAAGATAAATTGCAGATTGAGCTTTATAAGTAGGTGATATATGAGTTGTGATATTTATCTTTTAATATCATGGGTAACGATGTTTGATCTGTTCTGAGTTTCTCAAAGATTTCAATGAAACTTCAAATTTGTAAAATTATTAAGGTTTTGTATAATTGTGTTAGTGACAGAGGAACGGAGTGAGATTCTCCGGCTGCCCCGCAGCGGTAATGTCCTGAAGTTTTGGAACAAGCCCGATCGACTGTAAACTTTTGGTGTATTACCAAAAGGCTCCGAGGGGAGGTTTAATTTTTAACCCGACCCTTATTTTAGGTCGGGTTTTTTTATTTTCTTTTGCTAATGCAAAAGAAAATAACCCTCCAAAGCTATATTCTCAAAGCAGCGAATAGCTGTGGTTTTTTTGAGAATATGCTTAGCGTCGGAGGGTAAATGAATGCTAATGCAAAAGAAAATAACCCAAGCTATGCTTTCGCCACTTGTCCCCCGTGCTTAGATTCCTGTGGAATTTACGGGGGAAAGCTATCCGCCTTAGGCGGATGCTTAGCGTCGGAGGGTAAATGAATGTTAAAGCAAAAGAAAATAAAAACAGAAAGTAGAAAGCAGCGAGCAGAAACAAAAATGTAATGGTGGATTATGGTTGCTTAGTCTTAACCTTGGCCTTAACCTGCTGTGTTATAGGAGATTTATATGCGTTTGATTTCGATAGCTTTAAGCGCTTTTTTTCTTTTCATTTCATTTTGCAATGCCGGAGTTGTTAAAAAAAACAGAGTGGTTTCATTAATGCCCTCTTATACTGAAATTATTTATGCCCTGGGTGCGCAAGATCAATTGGTGGGAGTTTCCAATTTTTGTAATTATCCCGAAGAGGCTTTAACAAAAGAAAAAACGGGGGATTATCTTAGGCCTAATTTTGAAAAAATTTATTCCCTTAAACCCGACATCATCCTCGCGCCGCAATGGAAAAATTCCATCTTCCTGAAAAATTTAAAGAGTCTCGGCCTTAATGTCGTTCAATTTAAAGACGAAAGCGCGATTAAGGATATATTTAGAACTATCGGAATTATCGCGGTTAAGACAAATAAAAAAGCCCAAGGCAAAGCTTTAATAAAGAAATTAAAAAAACGATTGAAAGATATTTCCAAAAAAAGGGTTTCAAATAAAAAAAGGCCGAAAGTGTATATTGAAGTGGATAATAAATATTGGACGGCGGGGAAGAACTCGTTTTTATCGGATGTTATTGAAAAAGCCGGAGGAAAAAATATTTTTTCCGATATTAAAAGATCCTATTTTCAAACTTCGTGGGAAGCGATTATTGAAAGAAATCCCGATATTATAATATCCCTTTGGGGCGATGCCGGCGACTATGCAAAAAAGCCGTTAGCTGAAAAAATCAATGCCTTGGCAAATTCCCGGATTATAAGCGATATTGAAAGAGATAAAATAGCAAGACCCGCTTTAAGAGTTTTTGATATTATTGAGGAGCTTTCGCTAAAGTTTGAAAAATAATTAAATGAAAATGAATAAATTTTTAATAGCATTATTCGTATTGGCGGTTTTATTTGTTCTGTCTTTGTTTATAGGACCGACATCTTTAAACGGTTTTGATATTATATTTCACATAAGATTGCCCCGAGTGCTGCAGGCCGTGATAGCGGGTTGCGCTTTATCGGTGGCTGGAGTTATTTTCCAAGGGGTTTTGAAAAATCCTTTATGCGATCCCTATATTCTCGGAACTTCATCAGGCGCGCTTTTCGGAGCGGTTTTGGCTCAAGTTATCGGTTTGAATCAGGGTTCTTTTTTCTTTTATATTCTTATCGGCGCAAGCGCTTTGGGCGCGACTCTCATAGCCTATAATCTCGCTAAATACAAAAAACAAGTTTCCAATGTTGATCTCATCTTAGCCGGTGTTATTATAAGCACCTTTTTATCCGCTTTGGTTTTACTATTTTTGAGTTTGCATAGAGAAAGCGCTCTTAATATAGTGTTCTTTATGATGGGCGGACTTTATGAGACGGATAAAGGTTTGCTTATAGCCGCGGCGGTTTTGGTGTTTATTGGAATTATGCTGGCTTTAAGCCTTTCAAGGCAATTGGACATTTTTTCTCTCGGTGAAGAAAAGGCCGTTCACTTGGGCATTAATACGGAAAAATACAAGATTATATATTTTACGATAGCTTCATTAATTACGGCCTGCGCCGTTTCAATTTCAGGGACCATAGGTTTTGTGGGTTTGGTGGTGCCGCATATGGCGCGATTGATAGTCGGTCCTTCTCATTTTCGCCTTATACTTGCTTCCGCTATAGGCGGCAGTATGTTTTTAATTGTAACTGACGCTTTCGCCAGAACTGTCATAGCCCCGGGTGAAATTCCGGTGGGTATTATAACGGCGCTGGTCGGCGCGCCGTTCTTTTTATGGCTTCTTTTTAGAAATAGAGGAAAGATTAAATAAATGCAAATAATCAGCGCTGAAAATATAGATTTTAAATATAATGGCGAGAAGGCTATAAATGGCATTGATTTTAAAATCAATGAAGCGGATTTTTTAACCATTTTAGGGCCGAATGGTTCGGGAAAATCCACATTATTGAAAATTCTCGCCAGAATTAATGATATCCAAACGGGCAGTTTGATTGTTAACGGCCATTATATTGAAAGTTATGAGAGCAGTGAATATGCCAAGTTTTTTTCCTATGTTCCCGGCGATATTTATACGCCTTATGATTTTTCCGTTTTGGAGATTGTGGTTATGGGCCGCGCCCCATATCTTAAATGGTGGGAAGATTATCAGAAGAAAGATAATTTACTTGCCATGGAAACACTTGAAAGCATGCGCATAAGCCATTTGGCCAAAAGGAGCATTAATTCCCTTTCAAGCGGAGAAAAACAGCTTGTCTTTATCGCGCAGGCATTGGTTCAAAATCCCGGAATACTTGTTTTGGATGAGCCCACTTCTCATTTGGATATTAAGTATAAAATGGAAATATTCGGTTTGCTTAATAAAATGCGCGAGGAAAAGAAAATTACCATTATAATCGCTTCGCATGATATAAATCTTGTTTCGCTTTATGCCAATAAAGCTTTACTGTTAAATAAAGGAAAACAGATGTTTTTCGGTAGGGCTCAGGATGGTTTAACCGCCGATAATATTTCCCGGACTTATGAAATAGAGGATACTTCCAAAATTACCGCCATGTTTAAATTATAAGAAGTAAAAAATATTTTTTTTGGTTGTTTTTGCTTTTTCTGCGTGCTGCTTACTTATCTCTGCTCTCTATTTTATCTAGGTCCTTTGGCCTATATTGATGTGGGTCTAAAAGTTCTTGTCAATGTCTCATAAACACACTAATATATAGGTATGATTAGAAAGACTATCTTGGCTGCGCTATGTGTTGTAAGTTTGTTATTACCTTCCTCGGTCTATTCTCAAATTTTCGATAATTATTCTTCCTTTTATTCCAATAGCGTTCTTGGGGATAATTTTGGTGTTGCCATATTTCCCGACGCGGTTAAAGAAGTTATTTCCGAGCATATTCCGGCGCCGTTTAAAGATAAAGCCAAAACGGGAGATTTTTCTTCCTTTCCAAATTATTCATTCAACTATTTAAACAACCTTACGGTTGACGCGATAAGCGCCTCTCAGAAATCCGTTGATATTGCGATGTACAGCATTTATCTCAAAGAGATGCCGGAAGCCATTTTGAGGGCCAGAGACAGAGGCGTTAAAGTCAGAATAATTATCGACCAATTTCATGTTTATCCCAAACTGTCCACCCAAATTAAACAGCTTATAGAAGCGGGAATTGAAATAAGAACATTGCGCGGCACAAGAGATTATGGCGTTATGCATAATAAAATCGGCATATTCGACAATAAAATGATTACAACCGGTTCATATAATTGGACCTTTAGCGCGACTTTCTATAATCATGAGAATATGCTTCTTACCAGACATCCCATATATACCAAAGGATTTATCAAGTATTGGGACTGGATGTGGGAAAACGCCAGCACATTGCAGCAGGGAGCGCAAGATCCTTTTCCCGTTGGACATTATGGCGCGCCTCCGCAAGATGAAAAACCCGTAATGAAATTAAATGGCGTAAAAGTTCCCTCGTATATTTTTTCACCCGGCTCTCAAAGTGAAGAGAGATTGGCGGAGATAATAGGAGCGGCCAAGAAAACGGTAGATGCCGTGACCTTTACCTTTTCATCCAGAATTCTCGCCGATGCCGTAATTGCCGCCAAAGACAGAGGCGTTAAAGTGAGATTTATGACAGATAGCGGTATGGGGAAAAGTTCATGGGCCGCCAAACTTATATTCGATAATGGCGTGGAAATGAAATGGCGCAAAGGCAGAAATTCAAAGGGCGCCATGCATAATAAATATGTGATTTTGGATGGCAAGATTCTTCAAACGGGATCTTTTAATTGGAGTATTAACGGCAATGTCAATTCTTTTGAGAATATGATATTTGTTAATGACGCCGATGCCATCAATGCGTATCAGTTGAAATTTGATGAATTCTATATGGACGCGACTGCGCCTGTTGCTGAAGATTTTGAAGAAGATTAAGCCGAAAGCGATAGATTTCATTGGCGGCGTGGTTTATAATACCGTTCGCCTGTTTTTTTTAGTATAATATGAGTGGTTGTAATGGGGGAATTACAGTGCTTGCAGTTTTATTAATACTTACCTTTCACCCCTTAAATTGGAGTTTCAATTAAGGAGAATAATAATGACATCTTCAGGACATATTGATAAAGATAAAATAAAAGGAGCGGATCTCGAAAGCTTAAAAGAGCTCCCTCAAGGCTATGGCGATACCGAAGCTGTTTTGCTTGCCAGAGACCCTAATTGGATGTATATTTATTGGGAAATAAATGAAAAGTCCAAGTCTGAAATACGCGGAGATTATGGCGATGATATTTTTCAGAAAGCCAGGCAAGTCATAAGAGTGTATGAGAATAGCCAGACTTCCCGAAGCCAATATTTTGATATACAGGTAAAGTTTGACGCCCACAGCTGGTATATCAATGTTCAAGACGGAGGAAAATCTTATCATTGCGAACTTGGCTTGGTTTTGCCAAATGGTAAATTTGTAAGCGTGGTAAAAACCAATTCCGTGAAATTACCTCAGGGAAAAGTTTCCGAAATTACAGATGAAAAGTGGATGTCCATATCGGGAGATTTTGAAAAA
>DAOWCC010000140.1 GCA_030639665.1 Elusimicrobiota bacterium
CATAGCATTAAACTTTCATGGACGGCTGTTAGCGCGAATTTTCATAGAGAAACGGGAGCAGTTTCGCGCTATGTGCTTAGATATTCTTCCATTGCCGCGATAGATAGCGACGCGGATTTTGCAAATGCTTCGCTGTATTCTCAAAATTGGACGCCTCTTGAAATAGGCGCGGATGAAATTCAAATTGTTGAAGGTTTTAATCCGGCCACAACTTATTATTTTGTAATTCAGGGTGTTAACAATCATCTTATATGCGCAGAGCGCTCAAATATAGCTTATGCATTTTCTTTGGTCCCCCTTGCTCCGATGAGTTTGAAAATATCGGGTTCGGGAAATTCCGTTTCACTTGATTGGCTAAGTCCGGCGGGTTATGACAGTAGGATTGATTTTAATGATAGAGCCAATCCCAGTTATCCCTATGAAGTATTGGGCTATAAGGTTTACGAGGCGACAGACCCCGTTAACGGAAATTGGGGTTTGATAGCGGATCTTTCTTCTTCAACTTTAAATTGGACGGAGATTGTTGATGTTGATAAAGAATATTTTTATTATGTTAGGGCTTTCAATATGTCAGGTCTGTCAGCGCCGTCTCCGATTAGAGGCAATATCGCGAGAAATCTTTATTTTGTTTCTTCGGATAAGACCAGTATGATTGAGATTCCGAGCGCGTCAAGTTCATTCTTCGCGGGAGACAGTTCGGATCAATTGGATTTTTACACTGTTGAGATAAGCAGTCACCCCGAAGATATTGAAGGTAAAATTTTAAATTCCGTGGAATTTGCCGCTTATAAAGGAGGTTTGGTTAAGGAAGAAGGTTTTAAGCTTGCGGATAAAGCGGCCATAACCATGTATTATAAAAAATCGGGCGGCAAAATAGTTCCGGCTGATATAGGCGCGGATTATAAAGAAATAAGTCTCTATTATTTTAACAATGCAAAGTGGCTGCAATTATACGGAAATGTTGATGAAGCGAATCAAAGAATACAGCTTGAAACCTCTATGTTGGGGAAATATCAAATAAGAGCGGTCACGCGGCTTGGCGCTTTCGCGACGGATTTTTCCGGTCTTTCAAATAGAATGTTGACTCCAAATGGAGATGGAAAAAATGATACTATGGTTTTTGTCTTTGATAATCCCAGAGGGAGCGTTACTAAAGGAAAAATTTTTGATATAAGAGGCGCTTTTATAGCCAAGATGACGGAAGGTGAAATAGAAAATTCTCTTTCCTGGAACGCTAAGGCAAACGGAGCCATTGTTCCGGGCGGAGTATATATTTATCAGATTGAGGGCGAAGGACAGGTTTATAATGGAACGGTGGTAGTGATAAGATAGAAAAAGTAAACTGCTAGACAGCTAGACGGCTAGACAGTCAAAGAACAGCAAGGAGATTTAGGATATGAAAAATTTTAAAACCAATTTATTTTTATTTTTTTTGTTTATTTTTTGTCCGCTTATTGCTAACGCGATTATAGGACAGACTATAAGTTATCAAGGGTTTTTAATAGGAAAATCCGATAATTTGCCCGTCAATACGCCTCAAGATATTAATTTTGTTTTTTATGATGTTGAGATTGGCGGAACTTCGATATATTCTGAAGGTCGTTGTAATGTGAGTGTGTTAAACGGAAGATATGAAGTGGAAATCGGCTCGGTTACATCCGGCGGTATATCGGAATCCCTTTTTATCGGTAATCCCAATATATGGCTTGAAGTGCAAATTGACCCCGATAATGATTGCACCGGAACTTATGAGCCTCTTCAGCCGAGAATAAAAATGCAGGCCGCCCCTTACGCGTTTAACTCGCTTTATGCCTCAACGGCGGCGGCGGCCACTCCCGTGTTTAATGTGGATATTATAGGAACTTTGGATAATAGCAGTTACGGAGCGGTAACCATATCGAGTAATCTTTTTGTGCAAGGCGGCATTTCAGTGGGAGCTATTTCCCCCGGACAAAAGCTGTCCGTTACCGGTATTGTTGAAAGTACCGGTGCTGAAGGAGGCTTTATGTTTCCCGACGGCACTAAACAAATCACTGCCGCCGGTGAAACAAAATGGGGCGTAAAAGTCAGAGGCTCTGAAGAAGATCTTTATACCCTCGACGGCGTTGGAAATGTTGGTATTGGCGTTGGTGAAGCCCCTTTAGCCAAACTGCATGTTTCAAGCGGAGCCGGGGAGAGCGGAAATATTTTTGTAGTTTCAACGGGGGCTATGGGAGCTTTTTCCAATATATTCAGAGTTACGGGCGAGTCCAAAGTTTATGCCGATTATTTTTACGGTTATTTAACAGGCGCGGCTTCGGAAAATGTTTTAAAAACCGGCGATACAATGATGGGTAATTTAACAATTTCAGGCTCAAGTTTAACCATAACCAACACAGATACATCGGTAATGAATTCAATTGAAATAACTACAGACAGCTTAAAAAATGTATATCATTTTGTGGTTTCAACCGGTGGACATGTTGGCATAGGGCTTAATAATCCGCGATATAAGCTTCATATTTCATCGTTTGACGCGACAGAAACGCTTTTAGCCGTTTCAACGGGAACAGTCGGCAATATTTTCGAGATTAAGGGAAACGGGGATATTATAGGTAAGAAATTTCATGGCGATGGTTCGGGGCTGCAAGGTGTTCTTTCCACTGATGCCAGTAAAGTTTTAAAAACCGGCGATACAATGACGGGGCAATTGACAATTTCGGGTTCAAGTCTTACCGTTGGAGGTGAATTATATTCCGCTTCAAGTATTATTAGCGGAGGTGAAATTTACGGTTCAAGTCTTACCGTTGAAGTGGCAAATATAAATCAAGGCTTAATCGCTTCAAGCGGAACATTTAAAGCTTGGGGACAGAATCAATATAGCATTGAAACAACTTCGGGAATCAAGGTTAATCAAGGAATAGTGGACGCTCCGTATTTTGTCGGTAACGGGTCTTTGCTTACTGATGTTTTGGGAGTTGATAGCACTAAACTTACTAAAGCCGGCGATACAATGACAGGTAAATTGCATATTGTATCCTCGGCTACGGAAGTTTATTCTTTGACAGTTGCGACTGAGGCGGTTGTTGATGATTATTCCATGGTGATTACAACACAAGGCAATGTAGGTGTTCAAATCGCGAATCCTACAAGTCCGTTACATGTTTATGAGCAGATTAGGGTATCAAGAAAGGACAGTAATGATAACGGCAATGTCAATATGGTTATTAATTCCAATATGAGTGACGGCTATATCACATGGTACGATGATTCCGGCGGCGCTGACCTTTATCCCAGCAAAGGCGCGCTTGGTTTTATCGGTAGCACAATTAATTGGGATTTAATTTATAGAGCGGCCGCGTCAAACATGTCTACCGGAGTTGAAGTTTTCAGAATTAAATCCGATAGTAGCGGTAATGAATGGAAATTTGGCATAGGTTCAAATAATCCGGTTGAAAAATTTCATGTTGACGCCAATACGCTTTTTGGAACAAACTTAGGTTCTCCGGTGCTGTATGTAAGCACCACTGACGCGGGCGTAGGGATAGCTACAACCGCTATCAGTCATAAATTGACGGTTACCGGCGGCATAGTTGCCAGTTCAAGTATAACTGCGAACGGAGGTTTTTATGGAGAAATAAAAACTTCCTCAATTACGCTTACCGGTAATTTGGGTCTTGGTATTAATGAAGATTTGGCCAGGCTTGAAATCGAGGAAGATGGAAACGCTCAATATACCATGCTTATCGGAACAAATACAGGAGTTCTACTTGCTTATGAAAAATACGATATGGTTGTAACCACGCAAGGACGGGTTGGGATAGGAGAGGATAATCCCAGTAATGCCCTTCATGTTGTCGATAGTATAAGAATAGGCCATGAAAGTTTAGACCAAGGGGCGCATTTACATTTAAGGCCCGAGACCGGTCCTACCTATATTTTTTGGGAGACAGTAACTTTGACGGGGAAAGGAATCATAGGATTTAAGGGCGAACAAAAAGATATGCTTTTTTGTGTTCAGAGTTCGGGTTTATGCGCTGAGAACGCCGAATCCATCAGAATAAAAGACACAGGCAATGTTGTTATAGGCGGTGTGGCTGATAGTTATACTCCTACGCGCTCGCTTGAAGTGGATGGAGACTTTTATGCAAGTTCTGATATAAATACAGCCGGCTCATTTTATGGGGTCGGCGGGACTCTAACTTCAACTTTAACAGTAACCGGCAATGCTTTTTCGGTTGGAACATCAACTTTTGTGGTGGAATTGGGAAAAGTCGGAATAGGCATAATCGCGCCGTCAAAAGAATTGCAGACTATCGGTGAGATAAGAGTTTCAACATCAGCCACTTCAACCGCTCATTTAAATATGGCGGGAGCTGTGGACACTTTGCCTACTTCAGGATATGATGAAGGCGTAATGATTTATTTAACCACTGATCATACTTTATATGTATCGACGGAAACCGTAGCAACGGATACCTCATGGAAAGCTGTTTGGTAAAAAATAGTATGTGTTTTTTTATTATGGTATAATAAAATTATATTCTTCAGGGCGGGGCGCGATTCCCCACCGGCGGTGATTCTGAAGGCTTATAGAGCCTCTAGATAAGTCCGCGAGTTTGAAACGGCAGATTATCTGCAGTCGAAGACAGGATTTGGTGAAATTCCAAAGCCGACAGTATTGTGTCGTAAGGCGCTAAGTCTGGATAGAAGAAGAATAAATAGTTTAAGGATTTTTGTTTGCGGATTTATTATTCGCTATTATCTTATACTAATTTACATTTTAATGCCCTGAAGGAAGAACCTTTAGGGCGTTTTTATTTTAATTCGCTTTGCGAATTAAAATAATCCTTCCGAAGCTATGGCATTAAATGCGCCGAATAGGCGCGGATTTTTTTAATGACATGCTTAGCGCAGGAGGATAATAAGGCTTTGGCAAAAGAAAATAACCCAAGCTATGCTTTCGCCACTTGTCCCCCGTGCTTAAATTCCTGTGGAATTTACGGGGGAAAGCTATATTCTCAAAACAGCAGCCTGTCCGCCGAAGCAGTAGTGGCGGAAATAGCTGTGTTTTTTTGAGAATATGTTTAGCGTCGGAGGGTAATGAATGTCGTGGCAGAATAAAAAATGCTTTTACTACGGAGATAAACTTAATGAGAAAAAAAACAATTTCACCGGTTGAAGATTTAATAAAAGATATTAAAAAAGGAAAAATGGTCATAATTGCCGATGATGAAGGCCGAGAAAATGAAGGCGATATAATTATGGCGGCGGAGTTTGTTAAGCCTGAAAATATAAATTTTATAATTAAAAATGCAAAAGGGCTTTTATGCGCGCCAATGGAAGAAAGTTATATAAAAAGGCTTAATCTTTTTCCTATGGAAAGAGATAATACCGATCCTTTTAAAACCGATTGGATGATTTCAACCGATGCCAAAAAAGGCATAACTACGGGAATTTCAGCCTATGATAGAGCTAAAACATTAAGAATTCTTTCCGGTAAAAAATCCAAAGCCGACGATTTAACCCGGCCCGGACATGTGTTCCCCCTTCGCGCCAATAATGGAGGAGTTCTTGTGCGCGCCGGACATACTGAAGCTTGTGTTGATTTAATGAAGCTCTCAGGGCTAAGTCCCGTAGGTGTTATATGCGAGATAATAGACGAAGATGGCAAGATGGCAAGACTCGCTTCTCTTGAAAAATTTTCAAAAAAACATAGGATTAAACTCGGGACTATTGCGGATATAATAGCTTATAGAAGAAAGAGAGAATCTCTTATTGAAAAAGTGGCTTCAGCCAGTCTTCCGACAAAATTCGGTTCATTTGATTTGCGTATATACAAAGATACATTATCGGGCTTAGAGCATATAGCATTGACCATGGGCGAGATTAAAAATCCATGCTTAACCCGCATACATTCAGAGTGCTTAACGGGAGATGTATTTGCTTCAATGCGTTGTGATTGTGGCAGTCAGCTTCATAAAGCCATGGAAATGATAGCTAAAGAGAAGTCCGGCGTTTTTCTTTATATGAGGCAGGAAGGGCGCGGAATAGGGCTTGCCAATAAAATAAAGGCCTATCATCTTCAAGATAGAGGTTATGATACTGTTGAGGCAAATCACGCATTGGGGTTTAAGACGGATTTAAGAGATTATGGCATAGGAGCTCAAATTCTTTCGGATTTAGGCATCAAAAAAATCAGGTTGATGACTAATAATCCCAAAAAGATAATCGGATTGAAGGGGTATGGCCTTAAAGTTGTAGAGAGGGTTCCCATAATAATTGAACCCAATTGTGAAAACAAAAGTTATCTAAAAACAAAAAAAGAAAAAATGGGACATTTGATATAGTGGACAGAAATCAGAGAGCAGAGAGGAGAAAGCAGGAACTAGGGTATATTCTTTAAATATATCTGATTTCTAAATAAAAAGGA
>DAOWCC010000193.1 GCA_030639665.1 Elusimicrobiota bacterium
ATTATCTTATTTCTTCAACTTGGACGGGAACGGCTTTTGTAGAATCTTATATTTCAACGGGCGCGGCGAATTTTACTTTTAGTGTCGGAGACGAAGCTGGAAATACCGGTTCCCTTATTACCGATACCACATATTTTATTATTGACACCACATTTGATGGAAGCAGCAGCGCCACCATAGTTAATAGCGACGGGACGGGCATTGTGTTTCCCGCCGGAGGCTATGCGGGAAGTCTTGTAATAAATATATCAACACCCGCGCCTTCAAGCGTGTCCGCCGCCGATTTGAATACTTATAAATCTTCCGCTTTGATTTTTACCGATTTAACAAAAGAGTTTTCCGCTCATGATATGACTTATAATCCCATAACGGCTTTTTCCGATTTTCTTACGCTTAAAATAACTTATCCCGACGCGGATAATAATGGAAGAGTTGACGGCGACAATATAGCTGAAACCTCTCTCGGTTTATATTATTTGAATGAGTCGCTTCAAAGATGGATATTGATGGAAGATATGGTTCGCGATTTTAATGCCAATTATATTCAAGCGCGGGTAAATCATTTTTCAATTTATTCGATAAGATATGTCGGCACCGCTCAGCCCGCGATGGCGCAGATTAAGGTTTATCCCAATCCCTGCAAAATGGCAATTTCAGGTTTAACTTTTGAGAATATCCCCGTGTCCGCTTCCAATGTTAAGATTTATATTTATAACGCGGCGGGAAATCTTATCAGAACTTTAGACAGGAGCGATGGAATAAATATTTTAAATGTTGCCTCGTGGAATGGGAGAAATGAAAGCGGCAAGAAAGTTGCCAGCGGTTTATATGTGTATTTTATTAAAACGGCGGCGCATGGAAGCAGTAGCGGAAAAGTCGTTATTTCGTGGTAATAAGGCTTGGATTAGTAAGTATTTTGACAGGATTAACAGGATATAAAAAGCAATAAAACAGAAAGAATAAGAATAAAAAATGTAGTTACAAAGATTGCTTTGCCTGATTAAAATTATGAAGAAAAATATTTATTTATTAATAATACTGATTTTTTTAAAAGGCGTTTGTTTCGCTGGAGACGAAGGCTCCTGCGCCATTCCTTTTTTAAAAATTCCGGTGGGAGCCAGAGCGGCTTCTCTTGGAGGAGCGTTTGCGGCAATTAGCGATGATGCTTCGGCTGTTTTTAATAATATAGCGGGTATGTCTTTTGTCCGGGATAAAGAATTATTGCTCTCGCATAATCAATGGATTGAGGGAATTAGCGGTGAAACGCTGGCGTATGTCTATCCTTTGAATTCAAAATTTTCTCTTGGCGCCGGCGCTAATATTTTATTAAGCGGGTCAATGAAAAAATATGATTTATCCGGGACTGAAACGGGAGAATTTAATTATAGCGAGGGAGCATTTGTTGCCGCCATTTCCGGAAAGATTATTCCTCAAGGTTCCATTGGTTTGGGATTGAAAAGTATTTATCAAAAAAGCGGAAATAAAAACGCCGGGGCTTACGCGCTTGATATTGGCGTGACGCGCGGTTTTTATGAAGAGTTTAGAGCGGGATTAACCGTGGAAAATATAGGCGCTAAAATAAAACTTGAAGATGAGTCTTTTTCCATTCCTCTCGGTTTTAAATTGGGCATAGCCTATATCCCTTTAGACCATGGCTTTATAACAACTCAAATTAAAAAATATTCCGATGAAGATATGTCTTTTGCCTTGGGCTCGGAATATAATTTTAAAGTGAATACGGATGAGGCGGGCTTTTTAAGGGCGGGATATTCTTTTGACGCGGAAAATATCGCTTCCGGTATAAATTTAGGCCTGGGTTTAAAGGCGAAGAATTTTTTTATTGATTATGCTTTCGCGCCTATGGGTGATTTTGGCAGCGCGCACAGGCTTTCACTGCGCATTGTTTTTAAGCAAAAAGATGAAGCGAGCGACGAGAGAAACAGAGGTCGCGGAAATGATGATAGTTATGACTTTTTTGGTTGGTAATAAAACAACAAGGCAATTTGGAAATTGGGTGATTAGGCAATAAGAAACAGAGCAATAGCAAAAAGTTGTAAACGGCAACAACAAAGATTCTTAATATTGGGGGAGTTTTAGATTGATGAAATATTTATACGCTTTGCTTTCGGCATTCTTTTTTGCCGTTTCAATTCCTTTTGCTAAGGTTCTTCTTAATCAAATAACTCCTTTTCAGCTTTCGGCTCTTATGTATTTGGGCGCAGGCATAGGGCTTTCTTTATATTTGTTTGTCGTGAATTTCCGGGCCAAGAATAAAAATATTTCAAAAGAAGCGCCTCTTGAAAAAAAAGATATTCCGTTTGTAATCGGCTTTATTGTTTCAGGGGGTATTATCGCTCCCGTTCTATTGTTTAAAGGTTTGACCGCCGCTCCCGCTTCAATGTCCGCCATAGCGCTTAATTTTGAACTTATTTTTACCGCTCTCATAGCGTGTATTTTTTTTAAAGAGCACGCTTCCTTTAAACTTTTACTCTCGGTAATTTTTGTGATTTTGGGCGGTTGCGCTCTTTTATTTGATTTCGAAAAATTTATATTTTCGTTTAATTGGGGCATTATTCTGGTTATAGGCGCGAGTTTTATGTGGGCTTTGGATAATAATTTTACCGCTAAAGTTTCAATAAAAAACCCCATTAGTATCGCGGCCATCAAGGGAATTGCCGGAGGGTTGGTAAATTTAATTTTTGCTTTTTACATTACGGGTTTTAATTTGAATTTGAAGCTGATATTAACGGGCTTGAGTTTGGGTTTTGTAAGTTATGGGATAAGTATTGTCCTTTTAATTCACTCAATGAGGCATCTCGGGGCCTCGCGCGCGGGAATACTTTTTGGCGTTAATCCCTTTATGGCGGCTTTTCTTTCCATTATGATTTTGAAAGAGGCTTTAACATATCAGTTTGTTTTTTCAGCCATCATTATGGCGGTCGGCATAATAATTATTCTCAGCGAGAAACACAGGCATAAGCATCATCATGAATATTTGGAGCATTTTCACAGGCATGAGCATGATGAGCATCATAATCATGAGCATGGCGGCGATACTGTTTTGCCGGGCCCTCACTCTCATGAACATATCCATAAACAAAGCGAGCATTCTCATGAGCATTTGCCGGACGCGCATCATAAGCATAAGCACTAGGAGCAAGGCTTAGCTGTTGCCGGTCACCGGTTATCAGTCACCGGCGTTTTAAACGCGTCTTACCATAACTTTACTACTATATATAAATATAAACTGATATAATAATCAGATATGCGTTATTTTGCCATCATTGCTATTTTCCTATTGCAGTCATTGATTATTCCCGTGTCTGCCGTCGAACATAAATCATCCAATGATGTTTTTTTAGTGAATTTTTCTTCCGCGTGGAAGGTTAAAAAGAGTTTGGACCCCGAAATTGTTTTAGGGCTTGAAAAAGGCAAGTCATTTGTCAAATTTTCAAAACTTGAATCAGAGCTTAGTGAATATTATCTTAAGGCGCGCGTCAAAGAACAGATAGAATCATTGCGCGCTAAAGGAAGTTCCATCTCCGGTTCCGTTGAAAGGATGTCCATTCACGGGAAAGCGAATTTTTATTATATCTCCTATGAAGCGATGGGACAGACGGTTTACATAGGTTTTTTCACTTATAATAATGCTTCTTTCGCGGTTTCAGCCAAGGGTTTATCAAATTCCGGTTTGAAGAGAATAATTTATACCGTAAGGAAACCCGGAGAAAAGATTATAGTCGCAAAGCCCAAGCCGAGAAAGCCCAGAGTAAAACGCCGGAAACCTAAAAGCGATAATGTCCCCGAGGTAACGGACTCTTTTCGCAGTTATGATGGTGAAATTGACAATATAATGGCTAAAGTGGATAAATCCACGGCCGGTAAAAAAACGGACTCTGCGGTTTCAGATTTTGAAAAAGCCGTTAAATCGGAGAAAAAGACTGAAAAGGCCGCGATTGAGAAAAAGAAAATTATTAAAAAAGTAAA
>DAOWCC010000213.1 GCA_030639665.1 Elusimicrobiota bacterium
AGAGCAGTAATTAGAGAACAGGATTTTATGACCATTAAAAACACAAAAACAAAACAGAGTATTAATAACATCCTCTACAGCCCTCGAATGCCACGCTGTCGAGCTGTCGCATTGCTGCTTCTGCTTTCTGCTTTCTGCTTTCCGCTCTCTAGCGTTAATGCCGCGGACTTTACTTATATTCAGCCCGGCATCAGAGCTAATTCCATGGGCGGAGCTTTCTCCGCCGTAGCTGACGACCCTTATGCCATTTTTTATAATCCCGCCGGCATTTCAACTTTAACCGAGCTGCAAATTTCAGGAGAAATTTCCAGAAGACTGGAAGCCTCTTCCCCTATTGGTGAAATAGCCGCCGTTTATGTCCGCCCTCAGCCCAATAAAAAAAATGATGTGGCAATCTTAGGCATCCATAGCTTAAGGCATGGCGAAGATGAAAAAAAAGATCTTATTGTCGCGGGTTATTCAACGGTAGATACACTGAAATATTTCCAAAAACCTATTCGCTGGGGAGGGAATTTTAAAATTATGCGCTTGGCCGCGGAGAATAAAAATAATCTTGGCATAGGTTTTGACGCGGGCGTTCTGCTTGAATCGGATATAGGCTTAAAAACGGCTCTTACGCTTTATGATTTTAATATTGGAATCGGCAAATCCATGATGACACTTACATTCGGAAATTCCTATCGCTATAAAAACACTCTTTTCGCCCTTGATTTAAAAACCAGAGGCGGCTATTCCGAATTTTTTGCCGGCATAGAACTTACCATTATGAATGGCCTCCTTCAGCTTAGAGTTGGCAAAGGTTTGGCCTTGGGCGGCGTGGATTATTTGGCCTATGGGCTCGGCATAAATGTTCTGCCTTTTACCATTGATGTAATAGCCTCCCTTCCCTGGGAAGGCATGCATGAAAAAGGCGGACACTATGCCATTGGCGTAACTTACAAGTTCGGCGGCAGGACTTTTAGTGAAACCCTTGTGGGAAATGCCGCCAATAAATTAAATTCTTTGAAAAATCAGGTTGAAAATTTAAGGCTCAAAAGAATAGACCTTCAAACAGATATAGCTTCTTATCAGGTCAATAAAAGCATTATGCAGTCCGATATAGTAATGATGGAGTCCACAAAAAGGGATCTCGAAATAAGACTTCAGAATCTTGAGATAGATATTGATAATGCCCAATACATAAAAGGAGAACCCAAACCCAAGAAAAAACGAATAATAAAAAAACGCGCGGTAAAATGGCCCAAACGCTATAAAATCAAACATGGCGACACCTTGCGCTCAATAGCGTCTAAATTTTACGGCAATCCCAGTTTATGGGAAACCATCTATAATGCCAATGAAAAAAACATATCGAGGGGACTTCCAAAAACCGGCAAGACATTTACCATTCCCCCTCCGCCGAGAAAAAGGTGAAACAGCGAGTTTTAGAGTTAGGAGTTGTGAGTTAAAAGTTAGGAGTTAAGCGTAGCGGTCGCATTACTATGCGACTTAAACCCCAGAGGTGGCTGCGAGACATTATGGTTGCCTTTCATCTAAAGCTTGCTTTGCTAAAATAGAAACACAATAGCTCCGAGAGAAGAAGAGATAAAATTTATGGATACAATTCAAATTATCACTAAAAACGAAAAGGACAGAGCAACCCTAAAACAAATATTCGCCAATATGGGAAAGAATGTCGTTTTTTCGCATGATTTAAACGACGCTCTGGATATATTTGAAAAAGCGCGCCCCAATGCCGTATTTATGGTGGATGAAGAAGAACCGCCGGTAAATATAAAACTCCGAGAAATACAAAGAATCGCCCCCTTTATTCCCATGGTCGTCCTTTTGAAAAAAAGAGATTCATCCCATGCCATTGAATATATGAAACTCGGCGCCTTTGATTGCGCTCACGCTCCTTGGACGGAAGAACAACTGCGCCCCATCGTAAAAAAAGCCCTTAATTTAAGCGGAACAACCATTGAACTTGAAAAGCCCGATTTTAGAAAACAAAAAATAGCCATTTTTGCGGCCGCAACTCTCATAACCATTCTTTTCGGTTTTATATTCGGCTGGCGCTACGCTTATAATAAATATCATATTATCCCCGCTCAACAGAACAAAATGGAATTGCCTTATCTTCATCCTTCGGGAATTATTTTTAATAAAGGACAAATACTGATAAGCGACTGGTATACGCAAGCCATTTACAAACACAATCCGACCGATCTTAAAATTTCAGGCGTGCATTCCTTCCCCCATATAACACCGATAGCTTTAACAAGCAATGAAAACAATTTATGGCTTGCCAATGCCCACGGCATGATAGAAAAAAGACTTAAGGACGACAAATTCACGCCTCTTTCAAAAACAAAAACCAAGGCAAGAGACTTAAGCGGCATGTGTTTTGACGGACTTTATTTCTGGACGGCGGACTCATCCGATAATAAACTTACAAAACACCTTAATAATGACTCCCTTGATAAACTTGAAAGCTTTAAATATCCGGGGAAAAATATTTCCGCCATGACCTGTGACACCAGATTTATTTGGGTTGCCGACGGAAAACTAAAAGAATTAGTCAAGATGCCTTTGGAAAATCCCGAAAAAGTACTCGCGCGGAAAGTAATAAAAGAATATTCCTCAAAAACGCTTAAAATAACAGGCATAACAAAAAAGGATGAAAAAGTCTGGTTTGTGGCGGAAGATAAGAAAAAAGGGCTTTTATTTTCAATAACGGAAAACGAAAAAAATGGAAAATCAAAAAAACCATAAACATTATATTCCCACAAGTATTATAACCTCGGCGGAAAACCCCAACTGCTGGGGCAGAATACTTGAACTGGATCAAAACAAATGCCTTATAATGAGCAGATTTGAAATAAGAATTGAAAAAATATTGTCTTTAAGTTTTGAAATGGATAATACCGAATTTAAAAACCTGCGCTGCCGAACAAAAAAAATCACTCGCGACTCCGACGGATATTTCTATTATAACGCCATATTGATTGACAGTCTTCAAAGGTCCGATATGCGCCAAAAAATATTGCAAATCCTCACAAAATAAATTAGTCCCGCTCCTAGCGGGACACTTTTTTTCAACGAACCTTTTATATTAGCTACATAAAGCTCATAAATCACAGAAGAAGTTTTATCTTTGCGCCTTGGCGGCTTTGTGTGATTGTTTAAGTATTTCAATCTCACACAAAGTCACAAAGAACACAAAGTTTTTTTATTCTCTTATTCTTTTTCTGCGTTCTCC
>DAOWCC010000234.1 GCA_030639665.1 Elusimicrobiota bacterium
AGAGATTTTTTTGCTTTAGCCAAATAATAAAGAGCTTTTTTAGCTCCCGTTTTTGGAACAGCGCTCTTACAAAGTTCAAATAATTCCTTTTCATCTTCACTTATAAAACCATAAAGAACAGTTCCCGAATACATGCTTAATGATTCCACCACATACAAAGAAACTTCTTCTTTTAAAGAGGGGAGGCCCTGTACGGAAACAGCGCACATATTTAATTCATAGCCAACACCCTCAACATCCAATATAACGGAATCCTCTTTTTTCGAAATCAAATCGCCTCTTAAATAACCTATCATTTTGAAGTCCTTTGCGCGTCCTGCAGTTTTTTTACATCATTCCAAGTCCGGCAAGCGGCGGTGTTTTTCATTTTTTCGTTGAGTGGAGCTGTGCGAGCATGGCATAAAGCCGCCGCCATAGCATCCGCCACATCATCGGGCTTTGGTAAATCTTTAAGCCTCAGAATCATTTTTACAATTTTTTGCATTTGCAATTTATCGGCGCTGCCATTGCCGCTTACATTTTTTTTAATGGTTTTCGGATTATAGGAACTTATTGAAAGCCCCGCTTTTCTACACGCCAATAAAATCACACCTCGGGCGTGAACGGTATTTGCCTGAGTATTTGTTTTTTTATTGAGAAACATCTCTTCAATTGCGGCGGCTTCAGGGTTCCATTTAAGCGTTATTGAACTTATGCCGTCAAATATAAATTCCAGCCTTTCCGGCAGAGGAATTGCCGCTTTGGTATGAATAAGGCCCGAGTCCAAGAGATTCAAATCGGAGCCTTCTTTTTCCAGAATAGCCCAACCGGTTCTGTCTAAGCCGGGATCTATACCTAATATAATCATTGGTCTAATTTAGCGAAAATTGCATCGGAAATATCAAAATTTGAATAAACTTCTTTAACATCGTCATGATCTTCGAAAGCGTTCATCATGTTTATAACTTTTTGAGCTTTATCTTCGCCTACTTTAACTTCATTTTTGGGTATCATGGTGAGTTCTGATGAATTAATTTTATACTTTTTTTCCAATAACTTGGTTTTTATCGCGTCAAAGTCTTCAGGGGCGGTTATAACTTCATAGGCGGCGTCAGAAACCTGAAAATCTTGAGCTCCCGAATCTATGGCAAAAGTCATAAGTTCATCTTCGTTAATATCGGGTTTCTCTACCTGAATAGAACCTCTTTTTTCAAACATCCATGCTACGCAGCCGGCTGTGCCTATATTGCCGCCGGTTTTCTCAAAAAGGTTCCGTATTTCACTAAAGGTTCTGTTTTTACTGTCAGTAGTGGTTTCAACTAAGACTGCAATTCCACCGGGGCCATAACCTTCATAGGTTATTTCTTCATATATTACGCCGGGGAGTTGCCCTGTTCCTTTCATGACGGCTCTTTTTATATTTTCTATGGGCATATTGGCGGCTTTTCCATCTTCTATCGCTTTTCTTAAGCGTGGATTCCCAGATGTATCAGCTCCGCCCATTCTGGCGGCTATCGATATTTCTTTCACAATTTTAGTGAAAGCCTTTCCTTTTTTAGCGTCAGTAATCGCTTTTTTATGTTTTATGCTTGCCCATTTAGAATGTCCGCTCATAAATAGCTCCTTACACTTATTGTAAATTCAAATGCCATATTTCAGTCCGACATATCAGTTTAGATTTTATAATATATGACAAAGTTTAGCCAATGTAGATACTTCCAATGAATAAATTCTATAATATTGAACGAGGCCTAAATAATATTGATATTTCCATTGGCCTCATTATTATGCCCCCTTAGCTCAATTGGATAGAGCGCCTGCCTTCGAAGCAGTAGGTTAGAGGTTCGAGTCCTCTAGGGGGCACAAAAAAGCGCTTAAGCGCTTTTTTAGTCGCAAGTCACCAGTCTCAAGTTGCAAGAAACAACACAACGCGCAAAACAATAGTGTTTTCTAGCTTGTAATATGAGACCTGCAATATGAGGCTCGAATAGCGCTTAGCGCTTTTTACTCTGTAACCTTTTTGTAATCTTTTATTCATTATATTGAAAAATAGAAATCCAATAATATAAATATATGAAACACCTCATTTTATTTTTTACGCTCTTTTCTTTACTCTCATTAAGCGGAGCTCAAAACTATGGCTTATCTTTAGTTATGGCCGCAGATGAGAATATTAAGAAAAGTGAGGAAAAAGAAAATAAGGAACTCGGCAGAAAAGCTTTAACTTTGATTGTTCGGGAAATGAAAAATTCAGATTCGGATATTAGAATGTTGTCTTGTGAAATACTCGGCAAAATAGGAAATAAGGCGGCCATAAAAGTTCTTAATAACAGCTTGAAAGATATTAGCAAGCATGTTCAAATTTCCGCGGCTGAAGCGCTTTATAAACTTGGAGATAAAACGGCATTGAAAGTGATATTGGACATAATCAATGACGCTCCCGGTAAAAAACCCATTGCCAATACGCCGCTTTTGCAGATGAAGGAGATCTCTAAAAATAAAATCCGGGAGAGCGCTATAGAGGCGGTTGTTAGAATTCTTGATGACGATTCAAGAAACTTGCTGTATAATCTTAAGATTGACAATTATCCCGCGATACGCGATGTCGCGGCCAGACAAGTGGCTCTGCTTGGGGAAGATAGAGAAATGCCGAATTTCATCTATGCG
>DAOWCC010000080.1 GCA_030639665.1 Elusimicrobiota bacterium
GACTTTATAAATCCTGTCGGATGAATCGGTCGGACGGACATTCCATTTAAGAAGAGCTTTCCCGCCCGCGTCATAAGGCATATCGAGAGCGACTAAATCTTTAACGGGTTTTAAAGTGGAAGATTTTTTTGAAGTATTGACCGCCGATAAGTTGATGGCGGCGAAAGCTGTGATGGCGAAAACTAAAATGGTATTTTGAATTTTTGCTTTCATTTGACTCTAAACAATATACATATTTGTTTTTAAATTTGCAACAATATTTTTTTTTAAAATTTTATCGAGCGCTGTTTTTTACGATAATACCGCTCATATAATTATAAGGAATGAAGCCGGCTCTTTCTTTAGATTCTTTTATCAATTCGTAGACCATAACTCTGTTTTTCAAAACTCTTCCTTGCTCGTGTATAGTCTCCTCTTTCAAGAAAATTTCTTTCACATGATTATTCCAAAAGTCATTAAACACGGTAAGTGATTTATCATCCCAACCAAAGATCTTATAGCCTCTGGCAAGTCTTATAGCCTCGGCAAGATTTAAAATAAGATGACTTATATCATCTTTTCTCATATTCTCATACATTTCTTTTCCGTTTTTGGAATGTTTGGCATATTCAACTATGGGAGATAAATCAAAAACAGAACTGACCACAAAATTTTTTTTAATATAAAAACTGCGACCATCACCGATTATAAGGGTTTTTGAATCTGCGGGTAATTCCTTATTTACAAACTGCAAGGCCGAATAATGAGTGTAAGGATACTGCGCTTTGGTCGCTGTTTTCGATAAAAAATCTTCTTTTGATACCTGACCTAAAACAACTTCCCATCTGCCTTGGAGGTAGAATAAGAGACTTGCCCAAAAACAAGATGACAATACACAAAAAATTACAAGAACGCGCATAATATTCTTTAAAGAGGAATAATCACGGCTATTTACATAGTGAGCGATAATGATGGCGGCAATAGGATAAACCGGCATAAGAAATCTCACCATGGTGGAACTAAGAGACCATACCAGCCAGCCTATGAGCGCGTAAAGAAAAAGAAAAGAAATATTCTCATCTCTCTTTTTAATTCCAAATAAAAACGCTATGGGAATAAGAAAAAGAAATAATGGCGTAAAATGGGAGGAATTGCCTATTTTGCCCATCGTTATATCCCACGGGTGAATAAGCCATTTTTTAAAATCAAATTTTGACATCTGGCTTGTTTCATTCATAAATCCCTTTATTTTAACCGCAATTTCCGGGTTCTCAACCTTAAAGACATTGGTCATAAAAGGATAAACGGGATTTGAGCGATAGACATAATTTTTTATCAACCACGGGGAAACAATAGCGCTGCCTATAATAACAAACACGGCAAATTTTTTAATCAAAGATAAATCAATTTTTTTCTCCATACGAAAATAAACGGCCAATACTCCGGCAGACACAAGCAAGCCGGTATATTTAACCGCCATGGCGCAGCCCGAGAAAAAGGCTGAGATAAAAAACCAAGCCTTCTCTTCTTTGGAATTTATAATCGCATAAACAGATAAAATACCGAAAAAAGTCAAAAGCATTTCAGTGCCCAAGGACCATGAACTTGCCATAACATGCATTATGGTATAGAAAATAAGAGCGGCCCATATGCCGACTCTTCGATTAAAATATCTTGCCGATATGGCAAGTACGGTTAAAGCAGTTAAAACTCCGGCAAAATAATTTACAAACTTAGGTATAAATTCATCTCTAATTAAAAGACCCGCGGCATACAGCATGCCGTGAAGCATAGGTAAATTAGAATAAAGATTATAAGGCATATCCAGCATGCCGCCATTGATGACATAATAATTGGGCACGGCAAGATGATAAACAAGAGCGTCATAAAACACTTCCGGAGCTAGGGCTCCAATGAGATTAAATATGATGGCAAATAATAAAACCGAAAGAGCAAAAAAATCCAAAAACAAAGTTTTTTCAGGCAGGATATTAAAGGAAGCGATAGGCTTTTTATAAATATCCCAAACGCCGTAAACAATTAAACAGCCTAAGGGAATAGCAACCGGCGCAAAAGAAAGCGCGCCAAGCGCGCTTATAAGGAATATATAGTTGGCGAACAAGCCAAAACCCGCGCCAATTGAAAATACTGTTTCTTCTAAAGCAGAATGATACTTCAGTTTAAAAAAACTCAAAGCTATTCTGCCAAGCGCCGCGTGAGCGAAAACAAACAATAAGGAAAGAACGAGATTTATAAAATGATTTATAAAGGACTTTATATTCCCTATATAATATTGCGCGGGGCTTAAAATTACAAAGAGAGAATTTAAATCCGGGAGAAATTTAGAATAATAATTTTTTAAAACTATGAAACCCCAAATTACGGTTATACCCCAAATAAGCCAAACGGGATAAGGAAGAGGCTCTCTGATTTCATGTTTTTGCTTATGTTTCTTTAAATTTTTATTTTTATTCTTTTTGCCCATCTAAGACAAAATACAAAATATATGACCATTAGTCGATAATAATAATAAAAAAGCGCGAAAGTTCAAAAATGCGAAAGAGCGGAAGCAACAGTAAAACCGGGCAGATAAATAAACATGGGCTTTACACCGTTCCTTATTGCCCTGCAACCTGTGTTACCTGTGGATATGAACCAGACTTTGGTTCATATCGCTCCATGCGCCCCAAGGCGCATGGTTACCAAACGACCTATTTTAACGGGGGGCCCTTTGCCTAAAATTTAAGGTCATAAGCCCCTTATTTTCCGTAAATTCACGCCATACAATATTAATGGACAAACAAGGAGAAACCGAATGAAAAAAAGCAAAACACTTTCTATTTTCATAACATTAATATTCTCTCTTTCAATATTGCCTTTCAATATTTTTGCCGAAAATGCCAAACCACAACGCTTTTGCACAATGGACACGGCGGTCCAACAATTGCTCGATGTCGCCCAGATACCTAAAAAACTTCAGAAAGAACCCGCCGTAAGAATGATAGCCGATGATCTGGTTCAAAAAAAATTAGCCGACAACCCCGGCGGCCTTGTAAAAATTGTCTGGAAAGATATTTATGATTTACGCGGAAGCGTGAACGCGTGGCTTGTTCAAACGGGCCATCCTTTCAATATTATCGGCCAAGCTATAGATGCCGTAGGTTCAGCCTTAACCGGAACTTTTTGGGGCAAAGTAATAATGGTAAACGGACTTATACTGGCGGGCCCCGCGGGATTTATAATGTTGGGAGGCATGAATATAACACAAGAAACTTTTCAATGCAATCCCAGCGGAGTTGTGATGGCGATTAACGCGGGCGCCACCGTAGTTGTTCTGATTCCATGGTGCAAGATTCCGGGAGTAAATAAGGGTTGCGTGGCTATGACAAACGGCCTCAGCCAAAGCATTGAAAAAGTCGCAAGTTCAATGTTCCATAAAAACCTGTCAGCGGCGGTATTGAAAAACACAACACATGGCGTCGTGGCGGCCTTAAAATTAAAAACGCAAGATTACACAATGACAGCCATGGAAATATTAAATTATTTGGACGGTAAAAAAAGTTTCAGAACCACAAAGTTTGAGTTTGATGATAGGGAAATAAGTATTGATAAAACTCTATCAACGGATATCAATCTTAATGATAAAGAATTATCTTTGAATGAAACTCCATCAACAAATCTTAATTCCATGAAAAATGAAATAATCTGGAATTAAGCGTTTCTAATTTTAGGCTGGGGTGATTCGGATTTATCTTAAGTAGGGTTGGGACACATATTATAAAAATCAAAAGAGATTACGGCAAAGATTTGCGACGAATGATTTTAGGTTTTCGACTAAGGATTTGTAGCGAATTCCACTGGAACAGCGAGGATGTTTGAGAGTAAAAGCTATGTCTTTTACTTGAGTTCCGGAGCTGGCGGAAAATCCGCAGGTCGCATAATTAGAAAACCTGTAATGAATGGGTGGACTGGGCTATCGAAAGGACTGCTATGGACACAAATTCTCGCTTATCAATCTTGCAGGGTGTGAAACTTTGTCGGAATTTCTCTTAATAAATTTAAAAGCCGTTTACACAATTTAGGTGACACTCTCAAAAAAAAGAGCGGTTATCCTTCACCCTGTTAAATACGCCTTGTTACTCAAGGCGTAATTTCAGGTTTTTATATGCCCTAAAAATCTGAAATTATTTAACGGGGTAAACGCCACCGCTCTTTTTAAATTTCCATTTCTCAGCTTAAGTTGAGAAACTTCATTTTTCCAGTATTTCAACATTCGCGCGGGGGACAACTATTTTTTCTCCGCCGGACAATTCCACCGTCAAAACCCTAACCATGCTTTCAGAATGAACTTTTGTCAATTCGGACGGCAGTGAGTGCACCGTTCCTATTACGCCGAAATGAGGCTCTCGAATAATTCTTATGGGATCTCCCGGCTCAATCCAACCGCGGCCTTCTTCTTTTTTACACTCATTAATATCTTTGGGAAAACCCGGTATTATTATTTCGGGACGCATAACGCCGGCTCTTATTTGAGTCGCGCCCGAGACTGAAGCGTATTCGCCTTTTCTGGAAATAAGCAATTTATATGTATACTCCGCCATCGGTATCATGCCAAAACCTTCGGTCACCACAAGCGTAAGACCTATTTTTTCAGTTCCCGTAACGGCAACTCCTATATCATAACCCAAGATTTTTCTTAAATCCTTATCATGAATACCGCCGACGATGATGGCATTCACACCGACTTCTATGGCCTTCTTAATGGATGCGATGCCCGCGTGCTGGCCGCCGATAAGAATCTTGCCTTTATGTTCAGTTTTGATATTTTCAGGTAAAAGTTCCTGGTCGGGACTGTCAACGGCAACAGCTATCTCACCATTGGTTTCTCCGCCTATGCCAAATATGCCCTGTATGAAAGTTCCTTCACTTTCAACAGTCACGCCAAAATCGGGCTGAACATCAATCACTTTGCCTTTCACATAGGCTTTAAGCGCTAAAATTTTTGGAGTGGCGCGCAGTAAAACCTGTCCCGTTATCTCGGACAAGGAATCCACCGTGCCCGTAACGGGCGATTCAATCGTGGTTTTGAACCATTTGATAAAGGGTTTGGTTTCAGCTATAACTTCGCCTTTCTTTATTTTATCTCCCGGCTGTTTAATCATAAAACCTTTAACTTCATCGGGATTTATGCCAAGCCTATTGGCTATATTCATGGGATAAACTCTGCCCGGCAATGCCGTTTCGGCCACGACATCCAAAGCTCCGACTTGTTTATCTTTTTCAACCAATACTTTTCCCGGTATGGGCAGAAGCCTGTTTTTTGTGAGCCGTGTGCAGGGGATAGCTTTTAATCCCGGTGTATACGCATGTGCCATAAAATTTTCTCCTTATTCTTTAATTCTGTTGATTCTTTGCTGATTAATTCTTTTTTTAAAACTACAACAAACGCTCAACGCTATTAACGCTAAAAACTCTATAAACGCTTCTTTATGCCGGATATATCTCCATGGCCTTATACCATTTATTAAGATTCTCTATGCGCTTGGCGTGGCTCTTGGGCAAACTCAAAGGCCGGCCTCTTCCGTCCAAAACAATACCTACCGTTCCGCCTTCAACTTTTTTTGAAATCTTGTTTCCCGGGCCCGCGCCCAAATCAAAACCTTTTACGGGCTTCGCCGTTAACTGGGCGTTTCCTTCCATTGGAATTTTGATTATTTCGCCATAACGCAAAGTCCCGGAATGTTTCTTGCCACCTTCTTCAACCATATCCCATTCCATTATATTTTCGTTTTCTTTGGCAATTCCTTTGGGAGCTACGCATGTTCCTATTCTGACCAAGCAGTCTTTATAAAACACATCCAAAGCGGCTTGTTCATTTATCTGGGCGAGAACGCCGAGATGAGGCATCATAAAAATCGAATCCACTGCGATAGCGGTAATACCTTCTGGCTGATAGGCATCCATCATGAGAAGCATGGACTGCGTTCTTCTGGGTGAATGCGCCAATATACCGCCGGAACCTATAATATAATTCAGGCTCATCAGATTTATCAATGTTTGTCCGCTTCCCGCTTGTTCAAAAGCGTCGGAAATGGAGCGTTCTTGCTGAACGCCTTTAAGCCCGACAGCCAAAGCTTTATGCTGGTCAAAAGCGAGCCTTAAGGCTTCTCTCGCCACAGCGTGCTCAACTTGAAGACTTTCAACCGTCTGAGGAATTGTCGTCGGTCTTACCATTTTGTTTTTTAATCTGTTTCTTAAATCCTGCTCATCTATATCAAAGGGAAGCCAGCGCAAAATATTCGCCAAACCTGCTTCCGCCATGACATTTGAAATGGAATAACTCATACCCAAATTGGCGCTGACCGTTCTATTAAAAATTTCGGAAAAGACGGAAAAAACATCCGTTGTGGCTCCGCCGATATCAACGGCAAGAACATCATAATTATTGGCCTTGGCAAATTTTTGAGTCATCGTGCCGACGGCAGCCGGAGTGGGCATGATGGGAGCGCTGACCATATCCATTAATTTGGGATAACCGGGCGCTTGCTGCATAACATGTTCAAGAAAAATGTCATGAATTTTATGGCGGGCGGGCATTAAATTTTCCCGTTCCAAACTGGGGCGTATATTTTCCGCGATGATGAGCGCCGTATTATCGCCCAAAAGATCTTTTATTTGAGGTTGAGCCTTAGTATTGCCCGCGTATATTATCGGAAGTTTATAGGAAGCGCCAAGTCTGGGTTTCGGATCAGCCGCTTTAATGAATTGGCCAAGTTCCACGACATGGGTAACGGTTCCGCCGTCAGTGCCGCCGGAAAGCAATATCATGTCGGGGCGCAATTGTCTGATTCTTTCAATCTTCTCATAATCGGCTCTGCCGTCATTGGACGCCAAAACATCCATGACTATGGCTCCCGCGCCTAAAGCGCATCTTTGCGCGCTTTCGCCCGTCATGGCCTTAACGGCGCCGGCTACCATCATTTGCAAACCACCGCCCGCGCTGCTTGTGGAAACATAAACATCCGCGCCCTTATCTCCATCGCTGGGCAATATTATTTTCTCTCCGTCCAGTAATTTTCTGCCGGATAATTCTTCAACTTCGGTAATGGCGTTTAAAACACCTTTTGTCACATCTTCAAAAGGGGCTTCCACCGTGGTGGGAGCTTCTCCGCGAAAAGTTTGCCTGTAAGTATCGCCTTTTTTTTCTATTAAAATCGCTTTTGTGGTGGTGCTGCCGCAATCGGTGGCTATGATAACATTAAGGTCCTTATTTTCCATTGTTTTTTTCTCCTATAAACAGCAGGTCAAGACTAAGATTAAGGTTTAGAAACAAAAAGCAACACATATAACTTTGTTTCTTACTTCTTACTTCTATTCTTCTCTGAGGAATCATCCGTAAGTTGTTCTATAAAAAACGAAACGGCATCGGGGTTTTCAAGAATTTTAACAAATCTTTCCGCCATCTCTTTTTTAAAAATCATTGTTATGAACGGCATTAAAAAAATTAAAGACTGCGCCCCCAAATTATGCACGGGCCTTGAACTCTCTATGGAAAGAACTATTATATCGCTTAAACCTCTTTTTTTTACCTTATCGGAAAGTTTAAGTAAAAGTTTCTTCTCTTCCTCACTGACAATTTTATTTTTAGGAAGCTTAAAAGCGTTTTTCCAAATACCCATATTTAACACTCACATTATATTATAAATATCTCAAAAAATGATAGAAGCCGAACGCCGAATGCCGAAAATCAGATAAATAAGGAGCGCCTTAGAAACCTTGCTTCTTGTTTTCCGCAATTTGCTCACCCATAATCCTTAATCACTATCTTTTAATCCTTCTTTGACGCTTTCTATTTTAATTTTAAGTCCGGCTCTCAAAAGATGCTTCTCGGCTGAGCCCGCTACAAGTTCAAGAATATATTTTCCTTTCGCGCTGACTCTCTCTATTTCAAAATCTTTGGCGTTCGGCTCGGATTTTTTAACGTTTTCAAATATCTCATTTATTATAAAATCCTCACCTATGAAAAGGATATCCAAATCAATCAGAGTGTTTTTCATCCAAAAATGCTTTTGAGAATCATCCTTAAAAACAAAAAGCATGCCCTCGTTTCGCTTTAAATTCTTCCTGAACATAAGGCCTTTGCCGCGCTCTTTATCATTGGACGCCACTTCAACGGATATTTTCTGGCTATTGGGCAAAACAATCGTCATTTGAGGAAGCCGGCAGCTATGCTTGTAAAAAGCGAATAAAAGAAAACCCAATAAAAGAATCGCTGTAAGCGATATGATTTTATTATTTATTTTTTTTGTTCTCTTCGTTTTTTTTGTTTTCTTGTTTTTTTTCATCAGATGTTTTTGGTTTCACCAAAGCGGGGGAAATATAAAAAGGCATTTTGGCTTCTATCGCTTTTTTTGTTTTTTGGGATTTTTTAAAAATTTCCATAAGGTTTACTTTATTTTTGGAGGCTAAATATTCCAATGTCTTGCCTTTTTCAATATCAAGCGCCAAACTCTTAAACGAAGATGAGGATTCCCGGGCCATAAAAAACAGCATTATCATTTCCTGCCTGTAAAAACCTTTACGGATATATTTTCTGATTTCTTTCTCAGGTTCGGTGGATTTAAACACTTCGCAGGCGGCCGCAGAAGTAAATTCAATAACAAAAGTATCCGTAAAAGCATCCGTAGAATTTATTATGTTTTTTTCCTTTTTCGCTCCGCCAAGTCCTTGTGGAACAACTTGAGCGCCAAAAGAAACCTGCGCTTGAACGCTCACCGGAAGAAAAAAATATAAAGATAAAATGATAATTAAAAATTTCATAAATAAATCAGCTCGACAGCAAGACAGCTTGGCAGCTAAACAGCTAATAGGTGTTTTTAAATTTCTTAATTACTGTGTTTCTGATTCCTGTAGCCTGACACCTGATTACCTGCAGCGCTAATGCGCTGCTATATTGTAGTCGTTACAAGAGTCTCGGTTGAAAGCACGCCCGGAATGGGGCGTATTTCCTGAACAATGATATTTGAAAGTTTAGGCAAATCATCAGCTTCCATATCCAAAACCAAATCCCATCTTCCAAATACGGCTGACATATGAACTACACTTTTAAGCGCTCTAAGCCTGGACAATGCCTGTTTTTCTTTTCCCGATGTAAGTTTTACCAATAAAAGTCCCGTTACCATTTTAATACCTCCGAATAATATATAAAAGGATATGATACTGTAAATACTAGCAAAAATATGCTGCCAATACCTTTGCTGTTCACTAAATGCTTATTTTAATTTATAATGATCTTATATTGCGCAATACTAACTATTAGGAGCTAGGAAAGAAAATAATGACCGAATTAAATGAACGGGAACAAAACTCAAATCAAGAAGATGCCGGATTTTGGATTAGGGTTTTGGCTTTTTGCATTGACTTTACCATCCTGTTTATATTCAAACTAATTTTCGGTTCGCTAATAATTACCTACTTCAAAACCACAGGTGGAATAATGCCTCCACTAATCACAATCACATGTAGCGCCGGATATTATATTTGGCTGCATGGTAAATACGGCCAGACACTTGGCAAGATGATATTCAATATAAAGGTTATTCAAACCACAAATGAACCTATAACCTATAAAGATGCGGTTGTGCGATACATGGGAACATTTGCAAACTTCTTCACTCTGGGAATAGGTTATTTAATGGTAGGTTTTAGAAGTGATAAGCGCGGCTTGCACGATTTTATCGCAAGCACCAAAGTTATTTATACTAGAAAACCCAATAAACTTTTAATAGGAATCATGGTGTTTTTGTTTTTAGCAATTCCCGGTATTTTTACAGCTATCGTTGTCCCGCCATTGATGGACAGCATTAGTAATTCGAAAGCCGGATCAATTAAAGGAACACTCGCAGGTCTACGAGGCTCTGTGGAAATATACTATAAAGATAAGGGAGAATTTCCAACCGGAGACCTATCTTCAACCCTCATCACCAATAAACGCTATAGAGATGCGATACCAAAACTCGACCTCCCCGATCACAAAAAAACAAACGAAATTATAACCATAACTGAAAGCCACGGTAAGGATTTGACCGCGTTTATAGAAGATACAGGCAAATGGTTATATATGGCTGACCCAAAAAGCAAAGACTGGGGGAAACTGATTATTGATTGCACGCATAAAGATGTCCGTAGTGAGAAATACTGGTTTGAACATTAACCAAGCGATTA
>DAOWCC010000019.1 GCA_030639665.1 Elusimicrobiota bacterium
CAAGCTGTTTTTTTGATTCTTTTATTTCCCAATCGGCCATATCCGATGACAATGAAAGCAAATTGGGGTGATTCATCGTATGAGCGCCAAATTCCATTACTTTGCTTTTTTGCATCTCTTTCAGCATTTCCATTGAGGCCATATTAATCCAGGGTTCGCTTTTGGTATTATGCCAAGTATTCACTTTGCCGATGGTATTGTAAACCACAAAAATATTGCCTTTGGCATTCAGTTTTTTCAGAATTTTATAGGCATAGTTATAATTATTCTCATAGCCATCATCAAAGGTTATCAATACCGGCTTTTCAGGCAGTTTCCTTTCTCCCTTAAAATCAGCCAAAATATCGGAAAAATGCACCGTAGTATAACCATGTTTATTTAAATACTCGATTTGTTTTTCGAATTTTTCGGGTTTTACCCAAAGTTTTTTTAACTTTGAATTTTTGGGAGGATAACCTATTTTATGATAGACAAGAACAGGGAGCCCCTTTTTTGAGAAGCGCCACCATGTCCAGCGAATACTCAAAAGGACAATTAGTGCCACAATTATTGCGATTGCAAGCGCTTGCATATAAAGTAGATTATATCAAATAGACGCGTTCATTGCTTTATTCGCAGTCTGTAATTGAAATGTTAGATCTATTCGGTGTTTTATTGAATTTTGTGATTTGTAATTTATTTGTAATTTGCCGCAAAGGTGTCCAACACCTTTCTATAAACCCGTTCGACGCTAATAAGATTCATGCAGAGGAAATGGCCTCTCGGGCATTTTTTTGAACCGTGAAGAGCGCAAGGGCGGCATTCAAGATTTTCTTCTATAACAAAGCTTTTTTCGCTATAAGGAAAAAAACCCAGTTCTTTTGTTGTAGGTCCGAATATAGCTATAACCTCTATGCCGGAGGCCGCCGCTATATGCATGGGGCCCGAATCATTTGTAATAAATAGTTTCAAGTCTTTGATTAAAGCCATAAGTTCTTCAATGGTGGTTTTCCCGGTAAGGTTAATGCACGAATCCTTTCCTGCCATATCTTCAATGTCTTTATTCCATGGAATTTCATTTTTACTGCCGATTATTAGAATTTTCTTTTTGTATTTTTTATGAAGCAGTTTTATCAGTTTGGCGTATCGTTCTTTGGGCCAGCGTTTTGTCGGCCAAGCGGAGCCGGGATTTATGCCGATTTCCAAAGTATCGCTGATTTTGAATTTTTCCAAAAGGCCGAACGCTACGCTAAGCTTTGTTTCGGCGGGGGAGGTATTTTCAATTAAAGGCAAAAGGAGAGTAAGGTTTCTTTCAGCGTCATGCAATAGCCAAGAAAAGGGTACTACTTTAGTCAGAAATATTTTTCCGGCGCTTTCGGAAAAACCTATTCTAATCGGGATTTTCGCAAGATACGCGAGCAAGGCGCTTCTAAGCGATCTGTGAGGAATTATGGCTATATCAAAATTTTCGGATTTTAGCTGTTTTATAAGTTTTAGAAATTCAGGAAAAAAGAATCTGGAATTCCTCTTATTGTCCGTTATCACATTATCCACGGACTTTGAAGATTTGAAAATCTGGGCGGTTTCAGGCCGGCTTATTACGGTAATGCGTGAATTTGAAGCTGATTTTTTAATTTTTTCAATTAAAGGGAGAGTAAGAGCGCAATCACCGAGAAAAGCGGTTTGCAAAATACAAATTTTTTTCAGTTTAAGTGATGACTTATCTTTTTTATAAACCAAAGCCCAATCATTGATTTCGGGAGTTTTGGAAATTATGGGCACATTAATTTCTTTAAGCGTTTCAAGATAACGGTTAACGGTATGTTTTTGAAGAACGCAATTGGGCGTTCTGAAATTTACAAAGAGTTTTCTTGAAAGAGAATCTTTATTATAGCGAAGCGTTTTTTTTGATGAACATAAAAAAGTTATGAGATGCGTTCTTAGATTGGAATGCAAATCTATCAGATAGTCAAAATTTTCAGAGTTTATTTTTTTGACGGTTTTAGAGATATTGGTAAAAGGCAATACTTTCGATATCAGGGGATTGTGGGCTATTGTTTTAGCGTATTGAGGTTTTGTTAGCAGGAAAACTTCCGCGTTTGGCCACGCGGCTTTAATATTTTTTATAACGGGAGATATCAATATTATGTCTCCGAGAGAAGACAAGCGCATAATAAGTATCTTGGGATTGTCCGTTTGTTGTCCATAGCGCTCTGATACTGCGCTTGCCATAGCCTCGTTTTTCATGGAAAAATTATAGCAAAAAGTTCGCGCCTCTACGCCATAAGCGCAATATTTCCTTAACATTGGTTTTGTAAGCTTACTATATAATAATATAATATGATGTCACCGCAACAGAGGATATATGGGTGAGCAATTAGAAAATTTTATGAAGGCTAAATTCAAAATATTATTGAGAATCCCATTTTTCATTTTTGTGATAGGGATTGTTTTCCTGTTGTATGGCGGAGTTAATGCCCTTATCAGCTCTCCCATATACCGTATTTTAATATCTGAAACAACTTCATTGCCGGCAAATAATCCAAAAATCGGAGGACCGTACTCTTTAATGGGAACAAGCGGAAAACTCGGCGGAACCTTGCTTGAGGGAGCAAGATATACAGTCAATCTGGGAGTTCTCAATTCATGGCGGCCTCCGCAAGCGGATGTTTTAGGCGCTCATGTTTATCCAAATCCGTGCAATATTAAAGATGGGTGTACTGGTGTTACATTCACACGGCTTACGCTTAGGTCAACGATAAAAATTTATACCATCAGCGGAGAATATTTGAGAACCATAAATAAAGACAGCAATATTGACAGCATCGCTTGGGATCTTAAAACCGAAGCGGGAAGATATGTAGCAAGCGGTTTGTATATATATTTCGTAGAAGGGGCGGGTTCAAATAAAAAAGGAAAAATGATTGTAATCCGATAAAAGGATTTTTCTTTGCCTTAATCTGCCTTTAGTTTTTGGAGGAAATTATGAAAGCACTCAAATTTATTTTAATAATTTTATTTTGCCAGGCGGGTTCATACGAGCCGCTTTACGCGGGAGATATCGCCGCTGACAGTGTTCCGACCGAAATAAATTATCAAGGCCGTCTTGAGAAAGACAATGCTCCAATAACGGGCCCCATTCACATAACCTTTAGGATTTATGACGCGCTAACCGGCGGTAATTTGGAATGGGAAAGCGGTGAAATGGTTATTAACGCCGTTCAGGGGATATTCAGCGCTTCAATAGAGCCTTCATGGTCTGTTTTCGCCACCACCGAAGATAGATATCTTGAAGTTCAAATTGAAAGCGATGTTCTTTCTCCCAGAGAACCCTTTCAAAGCGCGGCATTTGCTTTGGTCTCAAAAAGACTGGAAGATGGAAGCAATATTTCCATTAGCAGTATGACCACTACTGGTAGCGTGACAGTCAATAATAATATAACAATCGGTCCTGCATTCTCAGCTAATGGTATTTTCTTTCCCGATGGTTCTTTTATGAGTAGTAGCAATATTGGCTCAGCTAACAACCTTTCTGCGCTCACTGATGCTGTTATTGTTTCTGATAGCAATAATGACGGATTTGGCAATATAATTTTTCGAACAGGGAGTATTACTGAAAGTGCAAGAATTACAGACGCGGGCAATCTCGGAATAGGCAATACTCCCGCCGCCGGTAGAAAATTGGATGTGGACGGTTCTTTATATATCGGCACTGAAGGAATTTATGACAGAGATGACGCGGAAATAAATATAATGGAAAATCTTGGAGTGGCCGGCGGTATAATAACCGGAGATAATTCCGAATCAATATCCATAGGCGTAACGGATGATGTTATTGCTTTAACTTCAGGCGGTTCGGAAAGAATGAGAGTACATTCAAATGGTTATGTGGGAATAGGACTTACCTCTCCATCTGCAATGCTTCATGTTAGCGGAGATATAGTATCAGATGACGGCGCGCGCGGCGGAAGTGTTTCAATTGGTGATTATACCGGCTGGACGAGTTTAAATAATGAAATCCGCGCGGCAGCCGCCTCGCATCTTTTGCTTCAGCATAATAATGCTCTAAATGTCGGCATAGGTTTAATCGCGCCAACTGAAAAACTTCATGTTCATGGCAGTATTAAGGCTGATAATGGAATTATCGCCTCAACAGCCGCTTTCTCGGGAAATGTTACCATTCTCGGTAATTTAAACGCTAATAATCCTTTGGGCTCAAATGTTGAACTTTCATCCACCGTAATTTATGGAACCCTGCGAGTTACCGGCGGCATAGGAAGCGATCAGGGTTATCCCGCTTATTTGATTTCAAGTCAAACTTTCAGCGGAGAAAATACTTTTTTGGGTGCGGTTACAGTTTCCAATGATATAATGTCTTCCGCGATAGTTGCCGCGGGAGCAATAAATTATAATTTTGGCGCCGGAAAATATCTTCAAATAGGCGATAATAGCATAGGCGCGTTTGTAAATGATGACGCTTTGGTATATCTTGTCGCGGGTGAAAGCGCCGATTCCAAAATTCATTTTTATCGCGGCGAGAATGAAGCCGCGCGACTTGAAACTCAAAGCGGTAATAATCTGGCAATGGTTGTTTCCGGCGAGGAAAAAGCGTTTATCGATGCGTCAAGTTTTAGGATTTTTAATAGCGAGTTTTATGTCTCGGCGGCAAAAGGAACAACACCGGCTATTTATGTCAGTCCCGCCGCCAATGTCAGTATGGGAACAACAACAACGGATCCAAACTGGCAATTAACCGTTGACGGAAATATTAGAATTTCAGGTTCCGTGACTAACGGCATTATTTTTGCCGATGGCTCAAGCATGACAACAAGTAGTGCCACTTCAGCAGGGTCATTATCAAACAATGATGATGTCTTAATCCGCTCCGATGCCGATAATGTCGGGGGCGGAGATATTATTATCAATGCTGGTTCCGTTAATGGCATATTCGTTAATAGCGGCGGCAATATCGGCATGGGAACTCAAAGTCCGATTTCAAAGTTAAATATTCGAGGTGGAGACCTTGTTCTCGGAAATCCTTATCTCGATTCATATGGCGGCAATGGAGTGGAAGATTTAATTATAGAAGGCAGTCTTGTTGTTGACGGCGGTATTGTTCAACGGTCGGCAAGCCCCGTTTATTTAGCCGCGTTAACGGTCGCCGGAGATGTTTTTCTTTCAACTACGGCGGCTGCCAGAACCGGAATAGGAAATATAACTCCGGGATACAGATTGGATGTAACGGACGATATAAACGCTTCCGGCAATATACTAACCGGTGGAACGCAAAGAATATCAGCAACCGGCGTCTTGGGCAGCGGCGGAGCGGATGCTACTTGGGATGGCGTAACGATAGCCGTTAATAGAGGGGGAACCGGCGCGACTGCATTAACAGGTGTTCTTCATGGAAATGGAACCGGCGCTTTTACCGCTTCAAATGTGGTGCTTACGAGTGAAGTTTCAGGAACACTTCCTGTTGGTAATGGAGGAACCGGCGCAACAAGTTTAACCTCTGGTGGAATTCTTTATGGCGGAGGCAGTGGCGCCATAAGCGCAATGAATGTTCTTACAAACGGGCAGCTTTTGATAGGTGATGGGACAACCGCTCCGACGGCAGCTACTTTAACAGGAACTACAAATCGAGTTACAGTATCAAATGGCGCAGGAACCATAACCCTATCTTTGCCTCAGGATATCGATACGGGCGCTTCTCCGACATTCAGTTCAGTTAAAGCTTCCAGTGGTATATTTACCGGCACGGGAGCTACTCAATATTCTTTATATTTGAGTTCCGGTATAAGTATATCAGCAGGAACCTTAAAAATACCTGAGGGAGCATCCGTTGATTATGTTTTAAGTTCTGATGCTAGCGGAAATGCAAGTTGGAAAGATCCTTCTACCAGTGGTTATGGTGATAATGTTGTGGGCAATGAAGTAAGAAATGCCACTAACGGTACATTAACTCGAAGCGGTCTTGGAACTACCGGAAATCCATATACGCTTGCCATTGATCTTGGAAACGAAAATACTTGGACGGCCAATATAGTTATGGGTAATAACTATACGGTTGATGGTGTAGATATATCCGATTATAGCGCCTTTTTTATACATGAAGCAGGCAGCAGTGGAAATGTCTGGAAATCTGATGGTTCCGGTCGCGGCGGATGGGGAACTGATAATACAAATGATACTGTGGCCGGCTCGGAACTTAATGGCCTTTTTTCAAATGGTATTCTTCTAAAAACCGGCGTTAATACATTTTCTCAGACCGCGAATAATAGCAGTAATTGGGATGATGCCTACACCCAGAGGCGGCAATGGGACGGAGGTTCCACCAATCTTAATGCCTCGAATGGAAGAACAAATTTGGGACTTGGCAGTGGGCTTACCACTACTATATATGTGAGAAATCAAGCGGGTGATAATTTCTGTGAACTTAATGTGACTAATGGAATAATTACCGGTACGGATTGTCCGTAATTAACAAATTTAACTTACGCGATTGTATTGATATAAAGGGATTTGTTTGTTGGAAAGATTTTTCTCTAAACTCTAAACTCTAAACTCTCCAACTCTTGCATTGTTTTTTCAGTCGCGCCTTGAAGGGATTCAAGAGCTTTTTTTGACATTTTGGACGCGCTTTTAAGCATTGGGGGATTTTTAATTAAAAGGGATATTCTTCCCGATAAATCTTTTTCGGTTTTAACCATAAAGCCGCCGCCGAATTTAATTAAGGTTTGAGCGGCTTCTTTAGCGTTTTTTATGTGCGGGCCAAATAAAACCGGCTTTGAAAATAAAGAAGGTTCAAGTAAATTATGTCCGCCTATTTTTACTAAAGTTCCGCCTACAAAAGTTAAATCTGAAAGAGAATAAAAGTCATTGAGCCAGCCCATTTCATCTAAAAGAATACAATCAATATCGCGGTCAAACTTAAAGTTTAATCTATCGCTCCAGTTAAGATAATGAATACCCAAATTATCCAGCATAAAGGCTGTTTCATGAGCCGTTTCGGGATGTCTTGGGGCAAGTATTAATTTCAGGTTTTTTATCGTTCTTTTATTGAAAAGATATGCCCGAGCGACTGTTTTATCTTCACCTTTCCATGTGCTGCCCGCGGTGATGATTTTGACTTTTTTCCAATTCATTTTCTCAAAACAGTCATGAATTTCCCCTGTTTTTGAGGAGTTTGCGTTTATATTGTCATATTTTATATTGCCGGTGAATTTTATTCTTTTTTCTTTGCCGATAATTTTTTTATATCTTTGAGCGTCACTTTCACTTTGACAGAAAATCCCATTAACATTTTTCAATATTAAATGAACGAGAGGAGATATTAAATTATAAGATTTAAAGCTTTTTTCGGATAATCTGGCGTTTATAAGAAAGGTTTTTATGTTTAATCTGCCCGCTAAATAAAGCATATTGGGCCACAATTCCGTTTCAGCCACTAAAAGCATCTTGGGCTTAATTTTATTTATAAATTTAAGTATCAAAGGAAAAAAATCAAGAGGCAGAAGATAGGAAAATTCCGTAAGTTTTTTCGCAGCCTCTCTTCCTGCCGCCGTGGATGAAGTTATTATAATATCCGAGTTTGGATTATCGGATTTCAATTTATCTAAAAGAGTGAAAAGAGCTTTAACTTCTCCGACTGAAGCGGCGTGAATCCATATTGGATTAGTTAAACGCGGATATTTTAATAATGAAAAGCGTTCCTTAAGTTCTTTATTTAATTTTTTTAAAAGCCTGCGTCGGGGGGAAAGATAGAAAAACAATAAATATAAAACCGCAATGAGCGGAGTGATTAAATTATAAAAGAATAATAATATATAACCCATAAAAGCTTAAATTCCAAAATTTGTTAATAATTATTTGCTGTTGCGCTGTTGCAGTGCCGCGCTGCCGCGCTGATTTATAATTTCTTTTGCTTGAAGCGTCAGATTATTTAATATCTCTTTAAGTTCCTTTGCTTTAGCGTCAAGATTATCATCCAGTGATACAAAAAAAGGCTTATCATAAACAAGGATGGCCCTGGCAAAAGGAAGCGGTAATTGAAATTTATCCCAGGAATTAAATACTATTTTTTTTGACAGGGCGGTGCCCATGGGAATAATGGGAAAACCTGTTTTTTGCGCGAGAAATATCACTCCATTTTGAACTTTATGCCTCGGGCCTTTCGGACCATCGGGTGTTATCGCTATGGAAAATCCTTTTTTCGCGTAAATAATCAGTTTCAATAAAGATCTGCTGGCCCCTGAACTTGTGGAGCCTCTCACTGTTTTAAATCCCAAATTAGTCAACATCCTGGCAAGATATTCTCCATCTTTGCTTTTACTTACCAAGCCGCAAATATTCATGTTTTTGTGGCTAAAGGTTGTCAATACCAATTGGGAATGCCAAGCGGCAAATATCCCTTTTTTTTCCGAACTTAAATAATCTTCAACCAGTTCTCTGTTTTTTATGATGGTTTTTGAAGTTCTTCCCGATAAATTAATATAAAAAGAGCCAATGCCGGATAAAATCTTATGGCCAATGGAATTTTTGTACAAATTTTTATTCATTTTTTTAGGATTATTTTTTGTTCTGCCGCGCCGTATCAGCGCCGCGCTGTTGAACTTTTTTCTTCTTGTTTTTTGGGAACCATCCGATTACAAAAGCGGAAGTGAATTTGGGGTTAATTTCACCGTTGTCATTCAGCATAACGCCTATTTTTTCAGATTGCAGCTCTTTAAGGGTGGAAATTAGAATTTCTTTTGAATTGTTTTTTTCGGGTATTTCCATTGATTCATTTTTTTTCTCGTCCGAATGTAAGCCTGATATTCTATAAAAATAAGCTATCTCGCCAAGCTCAAAACTTTCAAGTGCCGCCTCTTTGGCTATAAGGTCTTTGATAAAGCTTATTCCCGTCTTCATAAACACGGCGCAAGCGGCTTGAATCAGTTTTATTTCCTCGTCATCTTCTATGGTTTTCAGCTTTTCATCAAGTTTATTGCCGATTGTGAATATTCCACAAGTATAAGCCGCGGATTTGGGCGGCATTAAAGCTTTTGAATTGATATGATTTGTTTCAAAATAATCAAAAACGGTGGCGGGCTCCAAAAGAACGGCTAATGAAGCGGTATATTCTTTAATCGCGGCGGCATCGTTTAATCCAAGTTTCTCCAAATCTATTTTTCGTTTTTTCGCCTTTCGAAAAACCTCATGCGAATAGATGGGTATCTTGAATTTTTTTATTTTCTTCATGATATTTATTAAATAAGCGAATTAAACTTGTAGCGGTCTCATTATTATGCGACATGTTTTTGTCCTGCCAAGCACAGACAGGCGATTAGTAAATCGCCCGCTACAATCCATCCCATTTCCGTTATTCGCAGTCCAAAGGCCGCGAATTATTTTCTTTTTGACCATTGATAAACAACCGATGAAGCGATAGCTATTGTTGAATATGTTCCCGATAAGCATCCTATCATCATCGCGAAAGCAAAGTTATTAATAACATGTCCGCCGAATATAAACAATATAACAACAACGGTTATGGTTGTTAAACTGGTTATTACTGTTCTTGACAATGTCTCATTTACACTCAGATTTATAAGTTCCCCGAGACGCATTTTCGGGAATTTTTTAATATTCTCGCGCATTCTGTCAAAGATAACTATAGTATCGTTAATGGAATAACCGCCTATCGCCAAAAGCGCGGCAATTATCACCAAATCGATTTCTCTATTTGTAAGGGAAAGAGCGCCTACTGTCAGAAGAACATCATGAGCCAATGCCACAACGCCGGCAGCTCCCCATACGGGATTGGAAAAACGAAAAGCGATATATGTGACAATTCCAAATAAAGCAAAAATCATGGCAAAAATAGCTTTCTTTGTGAGATCTCTTCCCACGATAGGACCGACATAGTCTCTTTGTTCCTCAATAAAAGGATTGTCCTTTATATTTTCTTTCAGACCGCTTATTATCTTATTCGCCACATCATTCACATTTTCTTGCGAACCTTTTACTTTTAAGGCAAAAGCTTTATGTTCCGCGAATTCCTGTATACTGGGTTTAAGTCCGACTTTTTTCATGGCTGAGCGGACATCTTGTATTTTTACCGGCTTTTCAAATTTCACCTGAAGAAGCGTTCCTCCGGTAAAATCAAGGCCGAAATGCATTCCTTTTACTCCCATGGATATAAATCCGGCCAGAATCAAAGTCCCCGAGATTGCAAAAAAGGTAAATCTCTTGGCTACAAAATCTATGCTTGTTTTATGAATAAACTTAATCATATACTAATCTCCTTTGGATTGGATGTAAGCCAAAATTCATAAATGGCTCTTGTCACAAAGACTGATGTGAAAACACCTACAAGAAGGCCTATTGTTAAAGTCAAAGCAAAGCCTTTAACGGGACCTGAGCCAAACTGAAACAAAAATACGGCAGCTATCCAGGTTGTGGCGTTTGTGTCAAAAATAGCGCTCCATGCTTTATCATAAGCGGTGGGTATTACCAAAGCCAGAGGTTTTGCCAGAGACAACTCTTCTCTCATTCTTTCCAAAATAAGAACATTAGCGTCAATGGCCATCGCAAGACTGAGTATCAAGCCGGCGATGCCGGGCATAGTCAATGTGGCCGCGAAATAACTCATGGCCGCGATAAGAAAAACGAAGTTTAAGAAAAGAGCGATGCCGGATAATAAGCCGGCAGCTTTGTAGTAGAGAATCATAAATAAGACGACACATATAAAACCTATGCCGGCCGACATTACTCCTTTTCTTATTGAATCTTTACCAAGTGTTGGTCCGACAACCCTTTTTTCAATTATTTGCACGGGAGCGGGCAGGGCGCCGGCTCTAAGAACAATGGCCAGATTGCGAGCTTCTTTCAGGTCGAAATTTCCTTCAATAATACCGGTGCCGCCGCCTATTCTGCTCTTTATTAAAGGGGCGTACCTCACAACACCGTCGAGAACAATGGCAAGCTGTTCGCCTACATGCGCGCCCGTAAATTTAGCGAAAATCTTTCCGCCTTCTTTATCCCAAGTAAAACCCACATTGGGATAGCCGAATTGCTGATCGGTTTCAACTCTGGCATTTTCCAAATTAGAGCCTGTAACGGCAGGTTTGTCAGACAGGACATAATATCGTGTTATGGGATTTTCATCATCGGTTTTGCCTTTATGAAGCTTGGTGTTTTCAGGCATCATCTTGGCTATCTTGGAAATTAACTTGCCTTTTTTATCGAAAGGCGAATCATCCAATTCTTCTATCGCTCTTAAAACTTCCTGAGCCTTCTCGCTGTCATTTACGAGAGTAAATTCAAGCATTGCCGTTTTTCCAATAAGATTTTCAGCTTCCTGAGTGTCGGATATGCCCGGCAAGTCGACTGAAATCCATCTTTCGCCTTGTCTGGCTATGGGTGTTTCTCCAACGCCGTATTGGTCAACTCTGTTCCGGATAATTTCTATGGCTCTATTAATGGCATCGGCAACATTTTCTTTCTTTTTTAATTTATCCACTTCAAGCTCCAAAAGAAGATGAGTGCCGCCCTTTAAATCCAAACCGAGATTTAATATTCTCTTCGGCCTTAATCTGGATGCTTCGAGTTTTTGTCTTTCGGTCGCTGTTTTAGTATACCAATCCGCTGAAGGATAGATTAACCAAACGGCTAAAATAAACAGACCCAGTATTATTCCCAATTTCCACTGAAGTGTCTTCATAGTTCGCTCCTATTTAATTACAGGTTAAGACCAATGTTACAGTTGAGAGAGAGGCGGAATGATTAAAAAACCTCTTTTTCCTTGTTTCAATATTTTTTTATCTCCAAACTCTTAACTCTGCGCTATAATCTTTATATTGTTTAGACGGTTTGTTTTACGATATTTGCTATAGAGGATCTTGCCATTACAACTTTGACATTGCTGGCTATTTCCACTTCAAGTTCGTCGCCTCTTATAGCTGTGATAGTTCCAAATATACCGCCGGAACTTAAAATCTTGTCTCCGCTTTTAAGGGCTTCAAGCATTATTTTTCTTTCTTTCATTTGCTTTTGCTGAGGGCGTATAAGCAGAAAGTAAAAGATTATCATTATGATAATCAAGGGGGCTAAATTCATTAATCCAGGTGAAGCTGCGCTCATTTGTATCCTCCGTCAATCTCTTACAAATTTTAAGACTCCCTATTATAACAGATTTCCATTTATATTTAATAGTAATTCCTTAAGGGGTGATTTTATTTCTTCATATTCTTGAAATAAGAGTCAAAGAACTCTTTTTTCTTTTGAAGAAAATTATCATCGGCAATGGCTTTTTTTATTATCTCGGTTTGTTTAATAAGAAAACGGAGATTATGAATGGACATTAATCTGGATGCCAAAAGTTCTCCCGAACGGTAAAGATGCGATAAGTACCCTTTTGAATAATTTTTACAGGTTTCACAATCGCAATCGGGATCCAGGGGGGAATTATCGTTTTTATAAGGCGCGTTTTTTATGTAGATTTTTCCTTGGCTTGTAAGCGCCTGACCATTTCGGGCGTTTCTTGTCGGCAGGACGCAATCGAACATATCAACGCCTTGTTCAATACAATTCCAGATATCTTCCGGCGAACCTAAACCCATAAAATAAATAGGGCGGTCCGTTGGAAGTTTATTTACGGTTACCTTTACCATGTCAATCATTTGAGTTTTTGTTTCACCGACAGCCAAGCCGCCAATGCAAAAACCGTTAACGGGAAGTGTTTTCATATGCTCGCAGGCTTCTTCTCTTAAATCGGCATAGACGGAACCTTGCAAAATTCCAAAAAGCAAATGTCTTTTGCCGGGCTTCTCTTTTTTTGTCACTTGGAGAAAATGTTTTGCCGCTGTTTCCGCCCATTTTTTTGTTTTTCTCAAACCCTCTTTCGCTTCTCGGTGAGAAGCCGGATTTTTAACGCATACATCCAAAATGGTCCAAATATCGGAATCTATGGCTGATTGATAATCTATGACTTTTTCAGGGGTAAAAAAATGTGAACTGCCATCCAGATGTGAGCGGAAATGCACCCCGGTTTCCGTTATTTTTCTTAATTCACTTAAACTATAAACCTGAAAACCGCCGGAATCCGTAAGCACGGGGCCGTCATGATTCATAAACTTATGAATTCCCTCAAAATTTTTCAAAGTTTCAAGGCCGGGTCTTAAATACAGATGATAAGTATTGGAAAGCAGACATTGCGTATTTATTTTTTTTATATCATTTTGAGACAGAGCTTTTACGCTGGCTTGAGTCGCCACGGGCATAAAGGTGGGGGTTAAAATATCGCCGTGAATTGTTTTAAGAGTTCCGGTTCTCGCTCGGCATTCGGATGATTTTTCTTTTACCTTAAAATGTTTCATAATTAATTTTTCTCCAAAAAAATTAAGTCACCAGACTGCTAGGCAGCTAGGCGGCGTGACGGCTAAAAAAACAGCATATTTGATAATAAAATTTTATTTCGTTTTCTTAACTTCTTGCCCGTTATTCTTTAATTGTTGCTTAGCTTTTCTTATCTGGCTGTCAAGCGGTCTAGCCGTCTAGCTGTTTGCTGTTAAACTATAAACATCGAGTCGCCGTAAGAATAGAATCGGTATTTCATTTCCACCGCTTTTTTATAAGCGCTTAAAAGAAAATCTTTGCCGGCAAATGCCGTTGTCATATAAAGGGGCGCTGAATCGGGGACATGAAAGTTTGTGATAAAGGCATTGGCTACGCGGAATTCATAGCCGGGATAAATAAACAATTCGGCTTTTTTTCTTCCGCTTAAAACAAAATTATCTTTATCCGCGAAGGTTTCAAGAGTTCTCATTGAAGATGTTCCGACGGCGATTATTCTTTTTCCGCTTTTTTTAGCGTTATTTATAATTTGAGCGGTTTCATCGTCAATGGAACATTCTTCCGCCATCATAATATGCTCTTTCGGGTTTTCGCTTCTCACAGGTTTAAAGGTGCCCCAGCCGATATGTAAAGTGACATAAAGAACTGTAGCTCCCTTAGTTTTTATTTTTTCGATTATTTCGTCCGTAAAGTGAAACCCTGCGGTGGGAGCCGCTATTGAACCAAATTCCTCGGCATAAACCGTTTGATAATTTTCCGTATCTTCAACCGTTTCTTCGGGCTTTTGGGCGCTTTTTCTGGCATGAATTATATAGTTTGGCAGGGGAACTTCTCCATAGGCTTCAAGATAATCATCAGTGAGAGGCAATTTAAACTCCAAAATATAACTGCCGTCAGTTTCTCTTTTTTTACAAATCGCTTCATTGTCCCCATTGAGAGTTATTCTCGCGCCTTCGGGAATTTTACGAGCCAAAATATTCCAGGTTTTAAGGTCTTCATCAAGCGGCTTTACAAGTAAAACTTCGCATTTTCCGCCTGTGCTTTTTACTCCCTTAATTTTAGCCTTGCGAACTTTGCTTTTATTTAAAACAAGGCAATCATCCTTCCTTATCAAAGAGGTTATATCATTAAACCGCAAATGTTGGATGGATTCTTTTTCTTTATTTAAAAACATTAATCTTGAAGAATCTCTGGGATTCGCCGGACAGGAGGCTATTAAATCTTTTATGGACAAGTCGTCAAACTTTGCCAAAGACGCGGCATCTTCCAATTTGTCAGTATTTTTTTTTATAGTCATTTCAAATTCGCCATATTTGACAGATTGGCATAAGGATAATAATGGCGCAATATCTTTTTATAGCTTCGGCCTCTGTGGGCCAAACTTTTCGCTCCTTCCTGGCACATGCCGACCCCGTGCCCCCAGCCTCTTCCGTATATTTTATAACCGTATTTCTTTTTGCTTATTTTGGTTATATACGCGCTTCTAAAATCCGTCGCGCCAAAATACTTTCGCATATCGTAAGTCCTGACGGTAAAGGATTTCCTGTCCGTTGTGAATTTTATATTAATCGCGCGCCCGGAACGAGATTTTTTTAATACGCGCATACCTCTTATTCTTAATGCGGTTGAGCCCTGTTTTTGGATAAAAGTCAATAAATCGGCCTTTGAAATATAAAGGCTCCATTTATAATGTTTTGAATTTTTGCAATAAGGATCTTTAACGCCTTTAAGAGGTTTTACCGCCGTCTCATGCCAAGCAATACGGTTATTGGCGGTGTGACCTCCGCAACAAGAATGAAAATAAGTTTTAAAGGGTTTGCCTTTATAAGTCAATATTTCTCCCCGAGTGTGATTTACAGCCTCTATTATTCTCGGGTTTACTTTTTGCTGGCCTTTATAAACCTGTCTTTCAACTCCTGATGTAATATCAAATAATTTATCCGGCTGTAAGTTTTTTATGGCAAATGTTCTTGAAGCCACAGCTTGAGCCTTTAAAGCTTCAAGAGGCCATTTCGGACTCATTTCAAAACTCAAAACTCCGCCTATATAATCCTCGAGTGGAATATTTTCAACAATGGTTAGATTTTCTTGGACATCCGTATGAAGTATTATTTCGCCGCGATAAGTATGGCCGCCAATTTTTATTCTTTCTTCTCCATCGGGTGAAACAAGTTTTATGGGGGAATAAAGGTTTTGTCCGGCTACTCGAATAATATCTTTGGACCTTGCGCTTATTTCATATGTGGAATTGGAAAGAAGCATATATTTTTGATTGGCTTTTACATCATAAACATAAATTTTGCTTGAAGTTTTTAAAGAAAGGCTTTCCGCTTTGGTTATAATGGCAACTCTGATAAACGGAGAAATATGTTTTCCTCTATCCGCGGAAAACAAATTGGTGAGAAGCAAAGTTGTAAAGAAAAAAAATTTAATCATTGTATTGGCTAAAAAAGTTTACCCCGTTAGAGATAGTCCGCTATAAGCGAGACATATATTGTTTCAATAGTATTGTAGTCCTAAGTTTTGTTTTTAGTTTCGGCACAGATATATAAATCATAAGTTTGTATATCTCTAACGGGGTTTACCCTGCGCGGTTTTAGGCGCTTTAAACCCCAAATGAGCGTATGCTTTTTTTGTGACAACTCTGCCGCTTCTTGTTCGGGCTAAAAAACCGGTTTGCATTAGGAAAGGTTCTATCGCGTCGGTAAGGGTGTCCGTTTCTTCACTGACTGCCACGGCTAAAGTTTCAATTCCGACAGGTCCGCCGTCAAATTTTTCGATAATGGCCAGAAGTAATTTTCTATCAAGCGAGTCCAAGCCGTATTTATCTATATCCAAAGATTGCATCGCCTTGGCGGTTATGCGCGGGTTTATTATTCCTTCGCCCAAAACTTGAGCAAAATCTCTCGTTCTTTTTAATAATCTGTTCGCGATGCGGGGAGTTCCTCTTGAGCGCATGGCAAGTTCTTTTATTCCCTCATCCGTAGCTTCAATATTAAGTATTGAAGCTGAGCGCCTAAGAATTTCCTCAATTTCCGAACAATTATAAAAACCGAGATTAAAAATTATTCCAAAACGGTCGCGCAAAGGCCCCGTCAAAAGGCCTCCTCTTGTTGTGGCGCCGATTAAAGTAAATCTTGGCACTGAAAGTTTTAATGTGCTGGCTCCCGGGCCCGTGCCCGTATTGATAAAAAATAAAAAGTCTTCCATAGCCGGATATAAGGCTTCCTCAACAGTGGCGTTTAACCGGTGAATTTCATCTATAAAAAGAACATCTCCGTCTTCAAGTTCAGTGGTAAGCATAGCGGCCAAATCACCGGGCTTTGTTATAACGGGACCTGATGTCACTTTTATGTTTACTCCCAATTCCTTTGCCACTATGTGAGAAAGCGTGGTTTTTCCAAGGCCGGGAGGGGAATAAAACAAACAATGGTCCAAAGCCTCTTTTCTGGATTTTGCGGCCTCAATAAATATCTTTAAATTTTCTTTCAGTTTGCTTTGCCCCACGAATTCATTAAGAGTGGGCGGGCGCAAGGTTTTATCCAATGAAATAACATCTTCAGCGGATGCTTTTGGCGAAATTATATCTTCTTCTCTTTTCATAAGTTTTACGGGTTTTCCCTTTTTTGCTATTTTGTTACTGCTCTCGGCTTTCTGCTATCTAATCTCTTTTAATATTATCCTTTCGTCAATTGTTTTAGAGCCATTTTTAAAAGTTCTTCCATGGTTTCTTTATTTGTTAATGCTTCGTTTTCAAGAGAAGTCAGGGCTGTTTTTACTTGAGCATTTTTAAAACCCAAGGATATAAGCGCGTTCTGCACCTGAATATACTTGCCCGAACTTATGCCGGCTGTTTTAATTTTTAAAGCCCCGCTAATGGAGAGATGTTCCATTTTGTTTTTTAAGGCATTGGCAAGCTTTTCAGCTGTTTTAGCGGTAAAGCCGAATATTCCGGTTAAGACCTTAAAATCTTTTTTTGCTATGGCGTTTTGAAAATCAGGAAGAGATTTTTTTGCTTTAGCCAAATAATCAAGAGCTTTTTTAGCTCCCGTTTTTGGAACAGCGCTCTTAAAAAGTTCAAATAATTCCTTTTCATCTTCACTTATAAAACCATAAAGAACAGTTCCCGAATACATGCTTAGTGATTCCACCACATACAAA
>DAOWCC010000139.1 GCA_030639665.1 Elusimicrobiota bacterium
CCATAGCTTTTGACGGCGCGAAAGTGTATTCAAACTCCGTATCCGACTCAATCGTGGAACTTGAAGGCCCCGATTATGATAAAAAAGACGATCAAACAACGGATGGTATGGAAGAAGAATCCGGTATCAACTCCGCTTATTCAAAAGTTCTTTCAAACAATGTTCCAACTTTAAGGGACTCTGTGGACCATCATCACCATTACCATGATGACGATAATAATAATTACAATTATAGTGAACCTAAAAAACCATGGCGAGAACAAACAGGAAAAGAAAAAGTAAAAACCGTTGTTAGAATAGTTTCAGTTGGAGGACTTGTAGGAGCGGGATTGGGATTAGCATCAGTAGGACCTCTCCATATTCTTGGAGGAATATCTTTCGGCGCAAGTTTGGCCCTTGGAGTAGTTGGAGGAGCGGTAATATTTACAGCGCTAGTTTTAGGAACATATTTTTTCGATCAATGGTAATATAAAGAATTATTTATAACAAAAAAACCCGCCTTTATAAAATATAAAGGCGGGTTTTTATTTATTGACTGATACTTTTAGCGAGAAAATTTTTCTATTCCTTTATTTGTAGCTGTCGCAACCCATGCGCCTTATATAGCAAAGAACTTGTCCGCTGATGCTTCTTATTAAATCCCCCTCAATCTTGATCACTGTTGGGTGTCTCCGCCACACTGCAACGGCGGACAGGCTCCGCAAACCTTTGTTAGCCCAGTCCACTCCCTTTATAAAAGGGGGAAGATTTACTTTTATTCTCACATAAAATCGTCAAGAATAGGCCGCGAAACAAAATAATATTCCCATAGGTCTTTTGACCCACAATAATATGGGCCAAAGGCCTCTATGGGAGGTATCCTGAAAATGTTAAATTATTGAAATATGAAAAAACAAAAATTAATTGCAGTGGCAATATTATTCGCACTCATCTCCGCAAGCGCTTTAAATCGCGCTATCGCGGGCGACGCTTTTTCAGAACTTCAAAATATGGTAAAGAATTCCAATTCAACCATAGCTTTTGACGGCGCGAAAGTGTATTCAAACTCCGTATCCGACTCAATCGTGGAACTTGAAGGCCCCGATTATGATAAAAAAGACGGTCAAACAATAGATGGTATGGAAGAAGAATCCGGTATCAATTCCGCTTATTCAAAAGTTCTTTCAGACAATGTTCCAACTTTAAGGGACTCTGTGGACCATCATCACTATTACCACGATGATGACAATAATAATTACAATTATCAGAAACCTAAAAAGCCATGGAGAGAACAAACAGGAAAAGAAAAAGTAAAAACCGTTGTTGGAAAAGCTGCATATCCAGGATTTTTAGGAGCAATGATGGGAGGATTTGCAGGATGGTTTCTCCCTGACGTTATAGCAATATCAACAGGCGCGGGTATAGCCCTTGGAGCAGTGGGAGGAGCAGTAATATTAGCAGCGGTAGGTTTAGGAATATATTTTTTCCGTGAATGGTAATAAAAAAATTATTTATAACAAAGAAACCCGCCTTTATAAAATATAAAGGCGGGTTTTTATTTGGCAAGGCTCTGCGACTACATTTGGCGAATGGTAATTCCCGCCATACATCTCCGGCGGGCAGGCTGCCTGCTACATTTGGGAATTGGGGAGATTTACTTTGCGCTTTCTACTTTAAACGCTTCCGTTTCGCCTTTATCAATTAAGATGGAATTGGAAACATTATCTCCGATACGCCTAAAACTCCATTTAATATAATATTTTCCCGGTTTTAATTCTCCCGTAACTTCTTTGGAAAAAGTTGCTTCATATTCATCATTGGAAAAATCAGTTGAAGAATATTTACCCATATATTTATCTTTTAAAAGCCAAAAACTCTCCTTAAAAAGCGACATCTTTATTTCGGTTTTGCCCGAATAATATTTACTCCATTTATCGGCCAATTTAAAAACAATGACATCTTTTTCATGCTTTACGGATTTTACGCTTAAACCGTTTATATCGGGGTCCATTTTAATTTTTTGACCGGGTTTGGCTGTAAATAAAGTTGTATCGCCGATATGGCTTCTTGAGATATTATAATTATAAGAGGTTTTAATTTGTTTAATTGAAAAATTCGCGCCCTTAAGACAAACTTTAAATCTATTATATTCCCAAGGATACATTTTCAAAGCGGGATGAATTTCAATTCTAACGCTTTTCTCGTAAAGAGGGCCGGGATTAAAAGTTTTGCAGGTAATTCCGGTTTTTCCTTGTTGGCAATGTTCCCATTGCTCCCGGCTTTTCAAAATAATATTTTCAGATTGAATAATTTCCGAAGCAAAAGAAAATCCTATCGCGCGGCAATCAGGCTCGCTTATATCATTATTCCAGCTATTATAAGAAGCCTTTAAAACGGATATTTTGTTATCCTTCTTCGCTAATGCTTCGAAGGACGAGTTCAAAGATTCAGTTGAGATTGGATTTTTATCTTGAGCAAAAATAAAAATATTAAAATTAAAACACAAACAAATAATTATCAATTTATACATTAATTCAATTCCCTAAAAGAGAACGAAGCTCCGAAATTATCCAGAGCTTCATTCTATGTAATTTTATACAAAACCCAATTTTAATTCCATCCATCTTCCTCAGACTTGGATTAGGAAGTTGCAGTAATCACAGTCCCGTCTAAATTTAAATTCCACCTTTCTTTGAACTCCAATCTTGCCGCTTTCACAATTTCATTCATTTTTTGCAACGGAGACAAAGATGCCGTAGGAGCATCCTTTATATCATTGATATCTATCTCCACCTGATTAAGCCTAAGAATTATACTGGTAAAATTCTCTTCCAGCTCACCAGATGCAGTGGAGCTAGGCTCATTCAGACCTTTAGAAAGACTTATGGCCGGACTCATTCTTCTCCATAAATCTTTTTCAACTTTTATTATCTCTTCAATCTCAACCATTTCGCCTTTCTTATTTCCATCCACACCTCTCCACTCAAAAGCTTTGTCAAGAGAAGAAGAAGTTCCCTCACTCCCCGAATCTCTATAATCTCCCGCCATGGCAAGCAGTCCTGTATTATTATTTGGCGTAGAACCATACAACGGTATATTACCTATGATGCTATGCTTAAAGCCCGTCAAAGCTTTAAATGCTTCTTTAATAGACTCTTCTGTGCCCCCTTGACCGGGTTCCTTAGGATTATTGCTTCTCACGACAGCAACCTCTTCATTAAATTTATCGCGGATAGCTCCGCTTTTTTCGTTAATCAATGTGTATTGCGCCTCGTATATCTTCACTGCGTTATTAGCAAAGGCAATACTTTGTTCAACCGTGGCAAATCCCTTTTTATAGGCCGCAAGTTCCGTCTTCAATTGTTCAGCCCTGGTTTTAATCTCAGTTGAGTTCGCCTCTACGCTGACACCCTTCAGCATTACCTTCTTTCCTGATACCACATCGTCCTTTATCTTACCAAGATCTTCGAGCGCCTTGTCATATACCACTCTATATACGGCTTTATCATTCTCAGTTTGATTAATAACGCCTTTATAATCGGATATCAATTCATTGAATTCCTTATTACGAATTTCAAAAGATCGAGCCAATTCCAAAGCCGGCAATTGACCGTCATCAAAACCCAGAATGATAGGTTGGAAAGATTTCCAAATATTTTTTAATCTAATTGCGTTTGAGCCATCCTTAGCATCTTTAAACATACTCCCTAAATAAAGGTCATAGTTCTGCAAATAAGTTTTACCATCTCCGGAAGTTTCATGAGTAACCGCATCCAATTTTTCGCCAATAGGCATGGTTGCAACTACTTCATCGCCATCACCGCTGATAACGCCATTTTGTTCATCCCACTGTGAAGTTTTAATTTTTTGATCACATTGCGTCCAAGCTTTCCATACATCCCTATCTTTGCTTGGCGGTACTCCGGGATGCTCTTTAAAACCATTTACACACTTTTCTCCTGGCTCGCATTCTATTAAACATGTATATTCGGGAGGAGCGCTACCGCCAAGTCCCCACCATTTCTCTAACTTACCTGTGACAACTTTTGCCATATTTGCTCCCAAAGGTTCAAATATGCCTTTTCCTATGATATTGTCTATGATCATCTGAGTAATCTGCTTCGGAATGTCATGTTTATAAAAAAGTTTAGCATCAATTGCTGCTTCCGCCAATTTCTCTGCCATTTCCTGTTCATGGCTTTTCTTATGTCCACCTCTGCTATGGGAATTTTTCGAGCTTGAACCCGACGCGCCTTTATATCCGTTTCCCGAACCTTGTCCAGAACCGCCGCGTCCCGCGAGTTCCACGGCATCTTTCGCAGCTTTCTCTAAACCTGTAGTGGCTCTGCCGTCGGAGAAATGATTGGCGGATTGACCGGCCCTGGCTCTTAATGATTCCATGGCGTCTTTTGAAGAACCCTTGGGACTTGAGGCCACGCCTCTAAAATCCGCTCCCTTGGGTTTTGCCATAGTTCTTGAAGAAGCTTTTGAAGAGGCTTTTTTGGCGTCGGCAAGCATTTTTCCCGCGGCAATCTTTCCGCTAGTGCGGCTTCCGCCAGCGCCGGCAAAAGAACCCATGGACCTTAAACCGCCCTGCATCCTGGGAATAACAACAGGCGCGCCCGCTTTTTTTGTAGCTCTCGAAAAAGAATTTTTCGCGACATTTTTAAGCGTATCGCGATATTTTGGCGGAGGAGCCAAAGGCGCCGCTGAAGGCGGCTTACTGGCGCCTCTTATAAGGGAAAGAGGATCCCTGACGCTTAAGGGAGTCACCACATCTCCGGCTCCGTCGGGAGAACCGACGGAAAGAGAATTTATACCCGGTTCATAAATGGAAGCGGAACCGGCCTTGCCTCTATCTCCAAAACCGGGAGTTAAAAGATTCTCGGAAGCGGGCTTGCTCAAATAATATTCAGCCACTGGAGCAAGAGCCAAAGTGCTGACACCAACCAAAACCATGGCAATATCTTTCTTAGAAAGTTTTTTCAATTTACTAAGAAAACTGCCGGCGGGTTTTGAAAACATGGACGATCTGCCCAAAGAACTTGTAGTTCTAAACCCTGACGCCTTTGGCAGTATCGGCGAAATTTTTTTATCTTTGTCTTTTTTATTAAAATAGCTCATAACTCCTCCCAATTTGGTCATTCGCGCGACTTATTTACTAAGGGCATTCATAGACCCGTTGTTTATAAAAAACCGACTAAAACGGCAACTGATTAAAAATAACGCGCACTGCTAAATTAAAGAAAATATAAGAACTGATATATTCCAATATTACACTATACTGTAGCTAATGAAAGCTTGACTGCCAAGAGTCGTAAGACCCTATGATACATAGGACTAAGGTCCTATGTATATTACAAGCCTAAAATCTCAAGTCACCGGCACTCAGACTCTTTGACTCATAATAATACAAAAAACAGGGACAAGCACATAGAATAAACTCTTCCCAATATGCCGACCCCCGTCGAGTTTCAGAAAGTTAATAAGAATAATAGTCCGCCATGCATATAGCCTTAGCCGTTTTTTGACTACTCCTTTCTATCTCAGTCCTACTCCGCATGGCAACTTATTGCCATGCGGAAAATTCTACCGTTAATCGCTTCGCGCGCCTTACAATTAAACCGCCGTCCTTATTTCTCCGGAAACTCGGGGCCCGTATCTTCAGGAGCGGGATTATCAGGTTCCGCCGTATTATTACCGGGCTGTCTGGTATCTTCATATGTCAGATTGTCATCCTCCGGAAACTCGTAGCCCGTATCTTCAGGAACGGGATTATCAGATTCCGCCGTATTATTACCCGGCTGTCTAGTCTGTTCATATGGCACAGTACCGTCCGTAGTGCCATCATCATGACATCTTGGAACCGTACCCCCTTCTGAAGAAGTATCCCCCGCTCCTTCCACATTATCATAATTACCGCCGCTGGCTATAAAACTCATCATGGAATCAAGCTTGCCGCCCATATTCTTGAGATCAAACTTAATAACGCCAAAAAGAGCAAATGTCAAAAACATCGCGACAAAACCAAATGAAAAAATTCCAAGCAAAATTAAGAAAAATGCCGCCCAACATTTCAATTTACTGCACGGGCTAATCCTCATATTGTTCCATTGTCCGCAATCCATTTTCTGACCGCCGCCGGCGCTTTGGCATTTCTCTGCGACTCTTGCCACACTTGAGTTAAAAGAGTTACACATAGAGGTTAATCTCTTCAGCTTTTTATTCCATCTTTTGACCGCGCCGCGCTTACAACATTTTGGAGGACTGCCCAAACTTCTGCTTACTCTGTCTATCATATTACCCTTTTCATCCAACTGTTCATCGGCTTGAGCTTCCATGCAGTCCATCGCCACTTCCTGAATTTTTTCAACATCGATAAGCAACTCCTCCACAAAAGCAATATCGGGAATTGCGGGAAGAGCGCCAATAGCCCCCCCCATATTCGTTTC
>DAOWCC010000165.1 GCA_030639665.1 Elusimicrobiota bacterium
CATAAAAAAAAGCTTCTTTAATTTCCTTCTTGGCTGTCTCAAGCCTTATCGCTATATTTTCCTTACTTTCTTTTCTCGCCTTAAGTCTTTTAATTAAAGTCTTAAGCGATGGCGATAAGATAAAAACAATTACGGCTTCGGGAAAATATTTCTTTACCGCCCTGGCGCCTTTAACATCAATCGTCATAAGCGGAATTTTATTTTCTTTTAAAATATCACAAACGGATTTTATAGGCGTACCGTAAAGATTGCCGTGAACTTTCGCCCATTCAAGCAGTTTTTTATCTGAAACAAGTTTTTTAAATTTTTTCTCGGAGACAAAATGATAATCTCTGCCTTCAACTTCACCCTTTCTTTTCTTTCTGGTGGTGCAAGTTACACTGAATTTAAATCTTTTATCTTTTTTAAAAATTTTAGCCCGGATGGTGGACTTTCCTCCCCCTGAGGGGGAGGAAATGACCATTGGAAAAAAAGCGAATTTATTATCCGTTTTTTTCACTTATTTCTTTTTTCTCGGATTCAGAATTTGAGCCTGCGCCGAAGATAAAACGGCAATAGGCACTCTGAAAGGAGAGCAGGAAACATAATTAAGACCCGCTTTATGACAGAAATGAACACTCTCGGGATCGCCGCCGTGTTCGCCGCAAATACCGATTTTTAAGTTAGCGCGTTCGCTCCGTCCTCTTTTAACGGCAATTTTAACGAGTTCGCCTATGCCTTCTTGATCCAAGGTTTGGAAAGGATCGGCGGCTAAAAGACCTTGACCGACATAATCTTTCAAGAAAGCTCCTGAATCATCTCTTGAGTAGCCAAAACCCATTTGCGTAAGGTCATTGGTTCCAAAAGAAAAGAATTCCATGCTTTGCGCCAATTTATCAGCAACCAAACAAGCTCTGGGAATTTCTATCATGGTTCCAATCATATGAGTAATTTTCTTAATGCCTTTTTTCTTTAAGACTTCAGAATAAACTCTTTTGATGATGTCCGCTTGATTTTCAACTTCGGTTTCAACGGAAACAACGGGAATCATTATTTCAGGATTAACATTAATTCCTTCTTTTGCAAGTTCAGCGGCAGCTTCAAATATGGCTCTAGCCTGCATCTCGGTTATCTCAGGATAGGTTACGCCAAGTCTGACACCTCTATGCCCCATCATGGGATTGGATTCTCTTAATCCATCAACTCTCGTCTGAAGTTCAGTAAAGCTTATCTTAAGACTCTTAGCTAATGCCTCAAGACTCTTTTTTTGATGAGGAACAAACTCATGAAGAGGGGGATCAATGAGTCTCATTGTAACGGAATAACCCTTCATAACCTTGAGCGTCTTTTTAATGTCTTTCTTAACATGAGTAAAAAGATCATTGAGAGCTTTCTGTCTTTCTTTAAGAGTTTTGGACATTATCATTTTTCTCAATTTAAAAAGAGGAACTTCGGAATTTTCGCCATAAAACATATGTTCCATTCTGAAAAGTCCTATTCCTTCGGCGCCAAAATTTCTGGCTACACCGGCGTCAGCGGGAGTATCGGAATTGCTTCTGACTTTCAAGGCTCTGACAGAATCACAAATTTTCAAGAATGCGTTTAATGATTCATTATTTTCTCCGGCTTCAACCATTTCCAGTTTTCCGTCGTATATATTACCCTTGGAACCGTTTAAAGTAATCCAAGCTCCCTCGGAAAGTTTCTCTCCGGCAATGGTCATCTTTTTGGCTTTTAAATCTATTTCGATATCCGAACAGCCGACGATACAGCACTTGCCCCAGCCTCTGGCAACCAAAGCCGCGTGAGATGTCATGCCGCCTCTCGCTGTCAAAACAGCTTGAGCGGCTCTCATGCCTTCAACATCTTCGGGATTGGTTTCTTCTCTGACAAGTATAACCGTCTTTCCGGCTTTCGCCCATTTAACGGCATGATCGGCGGTAAAAACAATCTGTCCGAATGCTCCACCGGGACCTGCAGGCAAACCTTTGGCAAGTTTTTTCGCGGTCTCTTCAGCTTTAGGATCAATAATGGGATGTAATAATTCATCCAATTGATCGGGAGTAACTCTCATAACGGCTTCTTCTTTCTTTATGAGTTTTTCTTTAAGCATATCGGTTGCCATCTTAACGGCGGCAGGACCGTTTCTTTTACCCACGCGGCATTGAAGCATATATAAAGTTCCATTCTCGATAGTGAATTCAATATCGAGCATATCTCTATAATGTTTCTCAAGCCTGGCTCTTATGGCGGCAAGCTGTTTATACATAGTAGGCATTATTTGCTGAAGACTTTTTAAGTTTTTGGATTGATCCGTTCTGCTGTCTTCATTGATGGGGGAAGGAGTTCTTGTTCCGGCCACAACATCTTCACCCTGAGCGTTTACAAGAAATTCTCCGTAGAATTTATTATCGCCGTTTCCGGGGTTTCTGGTAAAAGCAACGCCGGTCGCGCAATTTTCGCCCATATTTCCGAAAACCATGGCCTGAACATTTACGGCCGTTCCCCATTCGTGAGGAATGCCTTCAATATTTCTATAAGCGATAGCTCTCTTGCCGTTCCAAGACGCGAATACGGCTCCGATGGAACCCCATAATTGCTGCATCGCATCGTCGGGAAAATTTTTGCCGAGAACTTTTTTCACTCTTACTTTAAACTGCTCTGAAAGCTCTTTAAGATCATCGGCGGTAAGCCCCGTATCGTCTTTAACGCCTTTGCATTTTTTCATGGCGCTCATTAAAGCGTCAAGCTGTTTTCTGATGCCATTGTCATTCTTAGGCTCTATGCCGGCGGCTTTTTCCATAACCACATCGGAATACATCATAATCAGCCTGCGATATGAATCATAAACAAATCTCGGATTATTGGTAAGGCGGATAAAACCGGGAATGGTTTTTGAAGTCAAACCCGCATTAAGAATGGTTTCCATCATGCCGGGCATGGAACTTCTGGCGCCGGAACGCACTGAAACAAGAAGAGGATTATTAGCATCGCCGAATTTCTTCTTTGTCAGTTTCTCAATTCCTTTTAAATTTTTTTCAACTTCCGCTTTTAAACTCGCGGGATAGGTTCTTTTATTTTCCCAGAAATAAGTGCAGATTTCAGTTGTAAGCGTAAAACCGGAAGGAACGGGCAATTTTAAAGATTTATGGCCCGCCATCTCGGCAAGATTGGCGCCTTTGCCGCCGAGTAAATTTTTCATTGTTCCATTGCCGTCGGCTTTTCCTCCGCCGAAGAAATAAACAAGTTTTTTAGATATTTTGTGTTTTACGAACGCTGATTTACATTTTGATTTTTTCATAGTGGCAGTTGGCATATTGACAATACCCTCCTAATGGAATAATCCCGCCACAAGCGGGACCGAGTCAAAAGACTCTAAGGCTCTGTGAGCCTTAAGGTAATAATACTATATATAGGGAAAGCACTGCAAATATCGCGGCGAGACAGCTAAAACCTAAACAACCGCGAATAAAACCTCATGAAATTAAAAAATTATTTGATAAAATAGAGATAATAAATACCAGCGGAGGCTTTATCATGAGAGTAGGAAAAAGAATAACTCTGTTTTTGGCAGTAAATATACTGATACTTATAACCCTTTCATTTACACTTAATATCCTTGGCGTGCGGCCATATTTGTCCGCCCGCGGCATAGACTACCAATCATTGATGATATTTTGTCTTCTCTGGGGCATGGGCGGAGCTTTCATCTCGCTCGGTCTCTCGCGCGTAATGGCAAAATGGATGATGGGAGTCAAAGTCATAGATCCAAATACCACCAATTCCGATCTTTCATGGCTGATAACCACAGTCCACAATCTGGCAAAAGCCGCCAATCTCCCAAAAATGCCCGAAGTGGGATATTATCCAAGCCAAGAAATAAACGCCTTCGCCACCGGCCCAACCAAAAGCAGAGCCCTTGTGGCGGTATCATCCGGTCTTCTTGAAGCCATGGATAAAAATCAAATAGAGGGAGTATTGGCCCACGAAATGGCGCATATCGCCAACGGCGATATGGTAACAATGACGCTTATTCAAGGAATAATAAACGCTTTCGTCATGTTCCTTGCCAGAATTATAGCCTTTTTTATTCTGAGAGGAGACTCGGAAGAAGGCGGCGGCATGATGAGCTATTGGCTTACAATCATCGCCCTTGAAATAGGCCTAAGCATACTTGGAAGCATAGTAACCGCCTCTTTTTCCAGAGGCAGAGAATTCCGAGCCGACGAAGGGGGAGCGCAACTTGCCGGAAGGGATAAAATGATAACGGCATTGGAAGGCCTGCAAAAAACCGTCAAATACGCCAACCTTACCAAAAGCGAATCTCTGGCAACACTCAAAATTTCGGGCAAACCAAAAGGTTTTTTTGCCTTATTCGCGACGCATCCGCCGCTTGAAGACCGCATAGCCCGCCTGTCGCATTTATCTTAATTGCCAATAATTAAAAACCCATCCCCCTTTAACAAAGGGGGAAGAACTTTTTTATTCTTACTCCCCTCTTTGTCAAAGAGGGGCAGGGGGAGATTATAAATTTCCCCATATCGGCGCGGCGTTAAACGAACAACAACAATCTCCCGACTCGGAAATTTGATTATGCGGGAGTGTGGACTTGTCTAACGAAGGTTTTTGATACAGCCTGTCCGCCGCGACTAATGCCCAATGCCCTAATGGCCCATATCTCCTCGGCAAAAAACAACTGATTATTAGGTCTTTCGTAGGATGTGGAAATTACCAATCCCCGATAGACTATATACATATAAGGCACACAATAACAGAGGAGACTACACATGAAAATATATATATTGGCGGCAATACTATCGGTATTCGTTTGCGGAGCGGCGCAGGCCGATACAACTCTTGAAATAATTTCAACGGATTCTGAAATAGCGGCTTCTTCACAAGATTTAAATACGGCCAAAGAACTTTCCGGAAGGCAAATTGACGGCATGAAGCTTGGTTTAAAAACTGATCCCGTTCAATTGATTGGCGATATCCAACCGACAGAAAAAGAAAAACTGATATTGAGCGAACCTAAAAAACTTACGCTCAAAGGCAGTGTTCCAAGTCTTGCCAAAGAAAACAAAAGCGATAAAGACGAGAATAAGGATAAAAATAAACAAGGTTTCCTTTCA
>DAOWCC010000047.1 GCA_030639665.1 Elusimicrobiota bacterium
CAAAAGAATTCATGACTATGCAGGATCGCGGTGATGATTGGACGGAACTTTCCTCCGATGAGGGAGCCTCTTATCATAAGGTTCTGGATGTGAATTTGGATGAATTGGTTCCTTTGGCGGCCTGTCCTCATAGCCCGGGAAATATAAAAACAGTAAGCGAATTGGAAGGTTTGGCCATAGATCAGGTTCTTATAGGAAGCTGTACGAATGCTTCTTATCGTGATTTAATGATTGTATCGGAAATACTAAAAGACGGAAAACTGCCCGCCAATGTCAGTTTGGGAATAGCTCCCGGGTCAAAGCAAGTATTTAATATGCTGGCTGAAAACGGGGCTTTAACTAATATGATTAAGGTTGGAGCGAGAATGCTTGAATCCGCTTGCGGGTTCTGTATAGGCAATTCCATGTCGCCTAAAACAGATTCGGTTTCTTTGAGAACCAGCAATAGGAATTTTCTCAGCAGGTCGGGAACCAAATCCGCCAATGTTTATTTGGTAAGTCCCGAAACGGCGGCTGTTTCGGCTTTGGCGGGAAAATTGACCGACCCCATGAAATTCGGTCGTTTGCCGGAGATTAAAATGCCGGAGAAATTCTTAACGGATGATAATATGATAATTTCCGTTAAAGACGAGAAAACCGAAATTGTGAGAGGACCCAATATTGTGGCTTTGCCCAAAAACGAGGCTATGCCGGAAAATATCAAGGGTTCCGTTATGATTAAGGCTCCCGATTTAACAACAACCGATCATATAATGCCGGCGGGAAAACTCTTAAAATATCGTTCAAATATTATTGAGTATTCAAAGCATGTGTTTGAGCCGATAGACGCGGCTTTTCCGGAAAGATGCATGGCGAATAAAGGCAAAAAACACAATATTATAGTGGCGGGAGCAAGTTACGGACAAGGCTCTTCCAGAGAACACGCGGCTTTATGTCCGATGTACCTGGGAGTGAAAGCTGTTATAGCAAAATCCATAGAGCGCATACATCAAGCCAATCTCATAAACTTCGGCATAGCGCCTTTGGTTTTTGAAAATGAAGAGGCTTATGAAGGAATTGACCTCGGCGATGATATTGAATTGCCGAATATGGCCGAAGTAATCAAAACGGATGGAGAAGTGGTGTTAAAGAATCTAACGAAGAACACGGAAATGAAGTTGACATGCGTTTTATCCGATAGGCAAAAAAAGATTTTGATTGCCGGCGGTTTATTGAATATGTCAAATTAAATTTGGAAAAGGCGGAAAAATGGCTCAAAGAGCAATTAGAGAATATGACGGAAAGAAAATGATGTCCGATTTGATGGGCGGCTATTGCGGCGGAAAAGTTGCCGTTTCAGGCAAATTTGTGAAGGTGAATAGCGAAACGGATTTAAAAAAACTGACAAAAAAATATCCTTGGCTTGCCAAAGAGAAACTTGTGGCCAAACCCGACCAGCTTATAAAAAGGCGCGGAAAAAGCAAATTGATTCTTTTGAACGCTCCTTTTAAAGAAGTGGCGGCTTGGATAAATCAGAGAATGAATAAAGAAATTAAGGTTCAAGAAGTAAAAGGGAAACTGGATAATTTCATTATAGAGCCTTTTTTGCCTCATGATGAAAGCGAGGAACAGTATGTTTGCGTCCAGTCGGTTGTGGGCGGCGATGAAATATTGTTTTATCATCAGGGCGGAGTAAATGTCGGTGATGTGGACGCCAAGGCTGAAAGATTGTTTATCCCCATGGGTGAAAAAATCGCTTCGGATGAAATAGAGAAAAAATTATTAAAAAATGTTCCCGAAAATCTTAAAAAAATAATCGCATCGTTTATAAGCGGGCTTTTCGGTTTTTATGTCGATTTAAATTACGCCTATATTGAGATAAATCCTTTCGTTATAAAAGACGGCAAGGTTTGCCCTCTGGACATGGCGGCCAAAATTGACGATACGGGAGAATTTGAATCAGCGGTCAAGTGGGGAAATATCGATTTCCCTCCGCCTTTCGGCAGAACACTCGGCAAAGAGGAAGCTTTTATCAAGGATTTGGATTCCAAAACGGGGGCTTCTCTTAAGCTTACAGTACTTAATCCCGAAGGGAAAGTATGGACGCTTGTGGCGGGCGGTGGCGCTTCCGTTATTTACGCCGACACGATATCTGATTTGGGTTATGGCGCGGAACTTGCCAATTATGGAGAGTATTCGGGAAATCCTGACGCGGAATTCACTTATTTGTACGCGAAAACCGTCTTGGATTTAATGACGAGAAAGAAAAGTTCCAAGGGCAAGATTTTGATTATAGGCGGCGGTATAGCCAATTTCACCGATGTGGCCAAAACTTTCAAAGGCATAATAAAAGCCATTAGGGAATATACTCCCAAATTGAAAGCGCATAAAGTGAAAATCTATGTCAGACGCGGCGGACCGAACTATCAGGAAGGTTTGGACGCGATGAAAAATCTTGGCGAAGAAATAAATTTACCGATTGAGGTTTACGGCCCTCAATCCCATATGACGAGAATTGTTTCCATAGCGCTAAAGGGGAAAAAATGAAAAAATGGTATGACTTATTTGACCGAGACACCAAAGCCTTAATTTACGGCATGCAGATAAAGGCTGTTCAAAGAATGTTGGATTTTGATTATGCTTGCGGTAGAAAAACTCCGTCCGTGGCGGCGATAATAAACCCTTCCGGATCGAACGGTTTTTCCAAGGTCTTTTTCGGAAAGGGAGAAATACTTGTTCCCGTGTACAAAAACTTAAATGAAGCGGCAAAAAAACATAGCGACGCGGATGTTCTTATCAATTTCGCTTCGTTCAGATCCGCTTATCGGGTTACCATGGACGCTTTGAAAATAAAGTCTCTCGGAACCTTTGCCATTATAGCGGAAGGCATTCCCGAGAGAAGAACAAAAGAAATAATAGCCGAAGCGAAAAAATTGAAGAAAAATATTATAGGTCCGGCGACGGTCGGCGGCTTGAAGGCCGGCGCTTTTAAAATAGGCAATGCCGGAGGCATGATAGACAATATCATAGAATCAAAACTTCATAGGCCCGGCAGTGTGGCTTATGTGTCAAAGTCAGGCGGCATGTCAAATGAATTGAATAATATTATCGGCAGAAATTCCGACGGAGTTTATGAAGGCGTGGCGATAGGGGGAGACAGATACCCCGGGTCCGATTTTATGGACCATCTCGTGCGTTATGAAGCCAATCCCGAAGTTAAAATGCTGGTTCTCTTGGGAGAAGTCGGAGGAAGCGACGAGTATGAGATTGTTAAGGCTTTGAAAGAGAAAAAAATCAAAAAGCCTTTGGTCGCCTGGTGCATAGGCACTTGCGCCAAGATGTTTAAGGCCGAGGTGCAATTCGGCCATGCCGGCGCTCTTGCCAAAGGCGAAGCTGAAACAGCTTCCGCCAAAAACGCCGCTTTAAAAAAAGCCGGCGCCATCGTGCCGGTTTCTTTTGACGATTTTGATAAAAAAATAAACGAGACTTATAAGAAGCTTGTGAAAAAAGGAATTATCAAAGAAAGAAAAGACCCGGAGAAAAAACCTGTCATTCCCATGGATTATGCTTGGGCGGTTAAAATGGGCTTAATCAGAAAAGAAACCGGCATGGTTTCTTCCATATCCGATGAACGCGGAGAGGAGCTGAAATACGGCGATATTTTGATAAGCGATGTTTTCAAAAAAAATCTCGGTCTCGGAGGCGTAATAAGCCAATTATGGTTTGGCCGCCAGATGCAGGATTACGCGCATAAGTTTATTGAAACGACTTTAATCATAGTCGCCGAGCATGGCCCCGCGGTTTCGGGCGCTCATAATACCATTGTGGCGGCGAGAGCGGGAAAGGATTTGATATCCTCTTTGGTTTCAGGTCTGCTTACCATAGGTCCTCGTTTCGGCGGCGCCATAGACGGAGCGGCGCAAATGTTTTATTCCGCTTATAAACGCGGCTTAACGCCCCATCAATTTGTGGATGAAATGAAAAAGAAGGAGATTAATATTCAGGGTATAGGACATAAAATTAAAAGCCTTGAAAATCCGGATATGAGAGTCGTGATTGTTAAAAAATACGCGAAAAAACATTTCAAAAAAACGCCTTTGCTTGATTACGCGCTGAAGGTGGAGCAGATTACCACAAAGAAAAGAAGTAATCTTATATTGAATGTTGATGGTTGCATAGGGATATGTTTTGCCGATCTTCTTTTTACATGCGGAAAGTTTTCAAAAGAAGAAGCGGAAAAATATATAGATATGGGAGCCCTGAACGGTTTATTTGTTTTGGGCAGAAGTATCGGACTTATAGGGCATTTTTTGGATCAGAAGCAGCTTAAACAAGGTTTGTACAGGCATGCTTGGGATGATATTTGTTATTTAAAATAATATCTCAAGCTCGGTTAGGATTTGGATTAAGAATTGTTTAATTTAAGTTTAAACCTTAATAAAAAATAAAAATTCAATGGAGAAAAAAACATGGAAGACGCAATAGAGAAAGCGAAAAAGCAGTTTGGCGAACTTGTACAAGGGGAATTGGATAGAGTTGAAAGAATGAAAAAAGAAGAGGATTGGCTGGATTATCAAACCCTCAGTCCCATAGTGGTTGGAGTAATGGGCGGAGACGGCATAGGACCCAGAATAACCAATGAGGCCGCTAAAATTGTCAGATATCTTATGGCCAAAGAAGAAAAAGCGGGTAAAATAGAATTTAAAAATATAGAAGGTCTTACAATTGAAAACAGGGCCAAATGCTTGAAAGGATTGCCCGATGATGTTTTGGCCGAAGCAAAAAAATGCCATGTTTTATTGAAAGGACCGACAACTACGCCCAAAAAAGGCGATGGCTGGCCCAATATAGAATCCGCTCAACTCGGTTTAAGAAGAGCGCTTGACCTTTTTGCCAATGTAAGGCCCGTAAAAATTCCTGCAGACGGCATAGATTGGACTTTTTTTAGAGAAAATACGGAAGGTGAATATATTTTGGGAAGCAAAGGTATGAATATATCGGATGACTTGGCTATTGATTTTAAGGCCACAACCTCTCAAGGTTCGGACAGAATAATAAGACTGGCTTTTGAATTTGCCAAAAAGAATCGTTTACAGAGAGTTACCGCGGTGACAAAAGCGAATGTCGTAAAAACCACTGATGGCAAGTTTTTGTCAATGGCCGAAGATATAGCCAAAGAATATCCCGAGATTAAGTTTGATGATTGGTTTATAGATATTATGGCGGCCAAGCTTTTGGATGTGAGAAGAAGAAATTTATTTAAAGTTGTGGTTTTGCCCAATCTTTACGGCGATATAATAACGGATGAAGCTGCTCAAATTCAAGGTGGAGTGGGTACGGCGGGTTCGGCCAATATCGGCAAAAGATACGCGATGTTTGAAGCCATTCACGGCAGTGGTCTTAAGATGCTTGAAGAAGGCCGTGAACAGTACGCGGATCCGACCAGCATCGTCAGAGCGGCCGTTATGCTTCTAAATCATATAGGTTTTGTCCATAAATCCGAAAGGCTTGAAAAAGCTATCAATGTCTGCACAAGGTTTGAAAAAAAGTTCGTTTGTACGGGAAGAAGCGATGGAGCGACAACGGAAGAAATGGGAAAATATATAATGGATGTTTTAAGCGCCCAGAAAGATCCCAACGATTATCTGTAAAGTTTAATCGTCTAACAGGTTGTGTTTTATCGATGTAAAAACAAGCCCTGAATCGGAATATCTCCGGTTCAGGGCTAATTTTATGTTTAGGAATTTCTTTTTTAGCAATGAAGGGCTATATATAAGTAAATCTTCCCCCTTTTGCAAAGGGGGTTAGGATGATTTTGACAGGATTAACAGCAAAACGCAGAGGACGCAAAGAACATAAACCAGCGGAGACCGTAGAGAAAAAAATTTGCGAACCCTGCGGTTAAATCTGTAGCGGGCAGCCTGCCCGCCGATGCCGTGTGGCGGGATTTACCAATCGCCGAAAGTAGGTCGCATGGTAATGCGACCGCTACAAATAAGGAATGCATTATTAAAGAAAGTCTCCCGCTGAAAGCGGGATTAAGTTTTTAAAACTCTCTTTAAATCAATCATTTTTCCAATATAAAAGATGTCGAAGTGAAAACCTTGGCATCGCCTATTATATTGTCCAAGAAGCAGTACTCATTCGGCTGATGGGCGGTTTCATTTAATCTCGCGTAAACAACCACAGGCAAATTAAGACGCCTAAAAAATGCCGCCACCGTTCCTCCGCCTATGCCATAGACTTTGGGCTCTACTTTATAAATATCTTTTATCGCAATCATAAGAGCTTTTACTATAGGCGCGTTCGCGTCGGTCGCGGGAGCGGCTTGCGCTTCCTGCTGAGGCTCAAAGCTTATTTTAACGCCATAATCTTTTTCAACTTCATCGGCAAGCCTGCGCATTTCATCTTTTACTTCTTGTAATTGATAAACAGGCATTACTCTGCAATCCATATAAAAAATATCTTCACCCGGAAGAGTATTAACATTTGGAACATTATTTTCTTTTTTAGTCGGTTCAAAAGTGCTGATTGGCGGTTCAAAAAGATTATCTTCGGCGGGGAATTTAGTGTAAAGCGATTTATATTTAACTATCAGTTCGCTGGCGGCTTTAAAGGCGTTGATGCCTTGCTCGGGCCGAGAGGCATGGCATTGTTTTCCCATAGTGGTAACTTTTAGCCAAAGTATGGATTTTTCAGCTATCTCTATAAGAGAGCCGTCTTCGCTTCCCGAATCGGGGACAAAGAACATATCGTCTTTGCCGAAGATATCGGGCCTGTTATCGGCTATATAGTCCGCGCCAAAACCGCTTCCTGTTTCTTCATCGGCGCAAAGCAATAAAGCTATATCATGATCGGGGCGATAGTTTAATTCCATCATAGCTTTAACCATTAGTATGCCTGAAATCATTCCTTGTTGATTATCTTCAACGCCGCGGCCTATTAATTTTCTTCCTTCAATTTTAAGTTCATAGGGATTTGAATTCCACAATTTGGCTTCTCCCGGGGGGACAATATCCAAATGCGCCATTACCCATAAAGTTTTATTGGATTTTGTTCCTTTGTATCTGGCTACTATATTCGGACGGATACCTTTTTTGGCTTCTTTTTGAGGAGCGTTTATCCAATCAATGGAATCAAATTTAAGTTTTTTTAATTCGGTTTCAATCCAAACGGCTTTATCATATTCGCCTTCGCCGTCGCTTTCGGGAGCAAGAGCGGGGATGGCGGTCAAACCTCTTTGAAGTTCAATCGCGTAATCTTCATAGCTTTCAATTTTTTTTAATATTTCGTCTTTCATTATTTTCTCCGGAGTTTAAATTTGTTCGCTCACTTACAAAAGTATAGCTAATTATTATTTGGAAGTTAAATTTCGCGAGTAGAGTTCCGCGCGTTCGGATAAATTGTTAAAAATGTATAATTTATTTATGCGTAAAATGATTCGGAATACTAATTTTATGTCGCAAATGGGACTTCTTTATTGCGTGATTATATGGGGCGCCACATCCATAGTAACAAAAGCGGCCCTTGATAGCGTTCATCCGATTGCCATGGTGGGCATTAGATTTCTTATCGCCGCGATTATACTTGTTCCATGGGTATTGAAACGGAAAAAAATAGCGAGACATTTAAAGGAGAGTTTTATTTTGGCTATTTTAATGGCGATTGTTTTTATTTGTTTCACAGTCGGTCTTGTTTATACTACCGCTTCAAATGCCGGTTTTATAGGCGGTGTCTTCATAATTTTCATACCCGTTTTCTTATTTTTATTCAGAGGCGCGAAACCAAAGGCCATCCAACTGGTTTCAACCGGCATTGTGATTTTCGGATTATGGCTGTTAACCGGAGGGGCGAAAGATTTTAATCGCGGGGATGTTCTTATTCTTGTTTGCGCGGCCGTTTACGCGGCGCATCTGATAATAACCGATAAATATATTAAAGCCGACGCTGACGCCATATTGCTTGCTTTTCATCAATTTTGGATGGTAGCGCTTATTTCTTTTTTTCTGACAACGATTATGAATTATCCTTTGGGAGTTCAGTCATCGGGCGGTTGGGTGGCAATTATATTTCTTGCTGTTTTTCCGACGCTTTCGGCTTTTTATGTGCAAATGCTCGCCCAAAAAAAATTGGAACCTTTTACGGTTGGCCTCGTGTTTACACTTGAGCCTTTATTTGCAGCCGCTTTCGCCTGGACATTGGGCGGAGAAGAAGTGGTTTATATAAAAGCTCTCGGAGGGTTTATTATTTTTCTTGGTATGGTGGTCGGAGAGTTTTCGAAGTTTAATTTAAAGCGAGCCGTTAAAAAAGAAGTTCTTCCGATATAAACTGCAGGTCAAGATTAAGGTCAAGAACAGCGGGCTAAAAACCGCAAGCTGAGAACGGCGGATTTGTTAAAAATTGGAGATTTTTATGATTAAAAAAACAATGCTATTTTTGTTTATCTTATGTGGTTTTGGCATTGCCGCTTTTGCAGGAACTTTTGATATGGGTTTAAATTACGCCTCCGGCATTTCAAATAAAAAAGGAGTGAATACTTCTTTTGAAGTAAAAAAAGGAAGTTTCAGTTTCGGCCTTGATTTTAATTATGCCAAACAAGACGGTTTGACTTCGCAGGATAATATGGGTTTTGGAATCGGCTATGATAAAAAGGTTTCAAAGAAATGGTCTTACTGGCTTTTTAATCTTTCCAAATATGACAGAATGCAAAAAATAAATATTGAGAATTTTTGCGGCGGCGGGCCCAAATACACATTTATTGAAACCAAAAAATTAACGATCATATCTCTCTCAAGCGGATTTTTACAGCATTATATTGACTATGAAAATATTGAAAACAAAAATCTCATAAGATTTTCCGGAAGATTAAAGACAAGTTTTATGATTGTCGAGGATATGAGCTTCTATTTTTCAGGTTTTTATCAGCCGGATATGGCTGATTTTAACAATTATATTATCAGAATAATAACCGGTTTAAGCCATTCCATCACAAAAACGATATCTCTTAAATTTAAAGTTCACAATTTATATCGTTCCGTGACTGAAGCCAAGAAAAACAATGATTTTACATCAACACTGGCTTTGTCCGTAAATTTCTAAAAACCCACTATGGTCGTCTGATGTGCATAGCACCTTGTTACGACTCCCAGCATAGCCTTGTGGGTTTTTATTTTTAGAGGAAAACTAATTATTTAAGCGCGGATACATAAGCATTATGGAAGGCTTTCATCTTTTTCACCAGCGCTTTAATATCATCTTTTGGCGGCAGGAAGGTTGTGCGGAAATGAAGCGTTCCCGGCGCTTGGCCGAAGCCCGAACCGGGCACTACGCAAATTCCCGTTTTTTCCAATAGTTCCATGCAATAAGAGGAGTCTCGTGAAGCCTCATATTTTGCTTTTTCTTCATCAGTCATTTTTTTAATATCTTGCGTGTGGGGCAGTTCAAATTTTACAAAGGCATACATCGCGCCTTGCACCGCGGTAGTTTCCATGCCTTCAATTTCATTTAAACCTTTGCTTAATATTTCGGCTTTTTCTTTTAATTCATTTAGTATGGCGCCGCGTTCTTTTATATAAAGAGCATAGCTCTCATCGCCTTCTTGCGGAGGCGCCGCCATTAAGCCTGTAACTATTTGACCGCCGACATTTGAGCAAAGACCGATTGATTGTAATTTGATTAGTTGAGCATAAACCTCATCAGTCATATTTCTTACTTCCAGATAACCGCCTCTATGACCGCATTCACCAAGGAAGCCCTTGGAAACCGAATGAAAGCTAAAGAGAGTGACATCTTTCTCATTCATCTCATGCATTACTTTGGCAAAGGAATGGAATTTTAGTCCTTCAATATAAACATTTTCCTGATAAACTTCATCGGCCAGAATTGATAGATTATGGGCTTTGGCAAAACGGATAATCATTTCTATATTTTCTTTTGATAATACGGCTCCGGTGGGATTGCCCGGGTTTATCACGGCTATAGCCACGGGATTAATACCGGTTTTTTTAGATGTTTCAATGCTTCTTGTCAGTTCAGCTTCATTTAATTGCCAATTGTTTTTTTCATCAAGAAAATAATTGATTTGCTTGGCGCCGTATAATTCAATGGTGGCGCTATATAAAGGATATTGCGGAATTGGAATCATATAGCCGTCATTATCGTTTTTTGTTAATAAAGTAAATGCCGACTGCACTCCTTTGCTCGCTCCGTCGGTTAGCATAATCCTGTTTATGTCAGTTGGGATATTATCGCGTTTCTTTATAAAATCCGCGATAGCTTGCCTTGCGGAAGGAATACCTTCGCTTTGTGTATAAGCTCCCATTCCATTTGGATTTTTCTTTAAGATTATTTTAGCCCGCTCAATGATATCGGCGGGAAAGAGTTTTGTAGTTTCCGGTTTATCCAATATTTCCGGATATTCAAGCAAACTTAATATTTGCCTGATAAACGAGATGGATTTTTGCTTAAGAGCTTGCGGATTTCCAATATTGCAATAAATTATTTTTTTGCCTTGTTTTTCCAGTTCTTGCGCCCGGATAACAATGCGGCCTCTTACGGCATAATTGGCTTTAAGAAGTTTTGAATTTATATCGGTAAGTTTTATCATGATTAAATTATAACAAAACGAGAAAGATGGGGAGTAGGATTCAGGGCAAAGGGGAGAGGCAATGGTTGGAAAATTCGGCATATTGTTTTTGTGAAGTAATTGGCAAAAATTTTAAAATAATTAAGAACAAATCAGTGTTATTTCTTCCATTTATTTATCAATTCGACGCCGTTTGTCTTCTGATAAGTAAAATTGATATGTGTTATAATATGAGAATCTTACCGGTTTTCATATTGCTCCGATTAAAACAATTGCGTTTATTTCAGTTTTATTCGGATCATTAAATTTAAATGGTTTCGGCCGGCGTTTATCAGAGGTTAAAATGAAAGAAAAAGTAATACTGGCTTATTCGGGAGGATTGGACACTTCCGTGATACTTAAATGGCTGATAAACAAAGGCTATGAAGTTGTTTGTTATATCGCGGATGTCGGACAAAATGACGATTTTGATAAAGCCAAATCCAAGGCTCTTTCTTTAGGGGCGAGCAAAGTTTATATTGAAGATTTGAAAGAGGAATTTGTCAAAAACCACATTTTTCAGGCATTGAAAGCAAATGCCCTTTATGAAGGAAAATATCTTCTTGGAACCGCCTTGGCAAGGCCGTTAATAGCCAAACAACATATTGAAATAGCGAAAAAAGAAGGGACAAACATAATCGCTCACGGAGCAACAGGCAAAGGCAATGACCAAATCAGATTTGAAATGACTTTTATAAAACTCATGCCCGAGGTAAAAATTATTAGTCCGTGGAAAGACGGGGGTTTTTTATCTCAGTTTGAAGGAAGGACCGATTTGATTAACTATGCCGAAGAAAATCAAATTCCCATAGATTCAACTCTTAAAAAACCATATAGCATGGATGATAATTTAATGCATATGAGTTATGAAGCCGGATTGCTTGAAGACACAAAATATGAGCCGCAACAAGATATGTTTCAAAAAACGGTTTCTCCAAAAGACGCGCCGGATAAAGAAACAAAAATAATGATTGAATTTAAGCGGGGAGTTCCGGTAAAAGTCGAGAATATAAGCGAAGATAAAGCCGTCACGGGAGCGTTAAAATTATTTAAATATCTTAATGAGCTGGCTTCGAGTAATGGTATTGGAAGGATTGATATGGTGGAGAATCGTTTTGTTGGAATTAAGTCCCGCGGAGTATATGAAACGCCGGCCGGAACGATTCTTTTAAAAGCGCATTTGGATATTGAGGGCATTACTTTGGATAGAGAAGTGTGCCACTTGAAAGATATGCTTATGCCGAAAATTGCCGAGTTAATTTACAATGGTTTTTGGTATAGTCCCGAATTTGATTTTTTAATGGCGGCGATAGATAAGAGCCAGGAAAATATAGACGGGAAAGTATATTTAACCCTTTATAAAGGAAATGTCATTGTTACCGGACGCGAATCCGAAAAATCATTATATGATTTGAGTATCGCGAGTATGGACAAATCGGGCGGTTATGATCAAAGAGACGCGATAGGATTCATTAAATTAAACGCATTGCGTTTGAAATTGGGCGCTTAAAATGAAAATATGGGATAAGGGAACCGACTTAAAAAAAGAAATCGAGAAATTCACAGTGGGAAGTGATTATTTACTGGATAAAAAACTGGTGAAATATGATTGTCTTGCTTCCATGGCGCACGCGAAAATGTTGAAAAGCATAAATTTGTTAACGGAAGAAGAGCTTGAAAAATTGATTGGCGGATTAAAAGAAATAATTGAATTGGATTTGAAAAATCAATTTGAGATAAAGCGGGAAGATGAAGATTGCCATACCGCGATTGAAAATTATTTGATTGATAAATATGGAGAAACCGGAAAAAAGATACATACGGCAAGATCAAGAAACGATCAGGTTCTTACCGCTTTGCGGTTATTTGAAAAAGAAGAATTAAAACAAATTAAAAAATTGATTAAAGACTTTATGAAAACAGTAGAGTCATTTATCAAAAGCAATGGAAGCGTAGAATTGCCCGGCTATACGCATATGCAAAAAGCAATGCCGATGGATATTAAAATGTGGGTCGGAAGCTATAAAGACTCAATGGCGGATAATACGCGTCTGCTTGATTTTGTTATAAATTTAACGGATCAAAATCCGTTGGGAAGCGCTGCGGGCTTTGGAGTCCCGATTTTTAAATTAGATAAGAAACTGACGGCTCAGGAGCTGAATTTCTCAAAAGTAATGGACAATCCCATGTATTGCCAGTTAAGCAGGGGAAAGTTTGAAGCTCAGGTTATGAATGCCATATCCTCAATCATGTTTGATTTAAACAAACTGGCGATGGATCTAATGCTTTTTAGCATGAAAGAATTTGATTTTGTCTCATTGCCCGGTGAGTTTTGCACAGGCAGTTCCATAATGCCTCAAAAAAATAATCCGGATGTGTTGGAATTGATGAGAGCAAAATATCATATTGTTTTGGGGGAAGAATTTAAAATCAAAAGTTTAATCGGAAATTTGATTTCAG